>NZ_JBSFNN010000048.1:0-50145 GCF_053587115.1 Streptomyces sp. NPDC003697 | reverse complement strand
CCGCCGACCCCGGCGGCGGGCAGGGCCCGGGAGATCAGCTCATGTACAGGTACGGCGTGGTCGTGGTGAGCGGTGTGAAGCGGAGGCGTTCGAGGATGGGGCGGCTGAGGGCGGAGGCGTCGACCTGGAGGTAGCCGTAGCCGCGCTCGGCGGCGAGGCGGGCGCGGTGGGCGACCAGGGCCCGGTAGATGCCGCGGCCCCGCCAGCCGTCGACGGTGCCCCCGCCCCACAGGCCGGCGAAGCCCGTCCCGGGCACCAGCTCCATCCGCGCGGCGCTCACCGGGACGTCGCCGGCGAGAGCGACGACGGCGACGAGGGCGTCCGGCTCGGAGGCGAGTCGGGTGAGCAGCCGGTGCCGCAGACGTGAGCCGTCCGCCCCGAACGCCTTCTCGTGCACGTCGACCCAGAGGTCGACGCCGGCCGCGTCGGTGACGGTGAGGAAGCGGACGCCCTCGGGTGGTCGGGCGTCGAGGGCCTGCTCCCCCGTCTCGGCGATCATGAGCGTCTCCTCGGGTTCGGGGACGAACCCGGCATCCCGCAGCCGCCGTCCGAGGTCCACGGGCCGGTCGTGGCCGTACAGCTTCCACTCGAAGGCGAGGCCGAGCCCGCCGAAGTACGCGATCTGCTCGGCGATCGCGGTGTCCACCCCGGCGGCGTCGAGGTCCGACCAGAGCACGCCGTTCCAGTCGTCGGCGAAGCCGACCTGGCGCACCACACGCCCCGCCCGCTCGACCCGGACGCCCGGGCCGTCCGGCCTGGCTTCTTCGCGCAGGTTCCGGTCGTGGAGCGCGAGCACCGCGGTGTGGTCCATGCGGCCACTCCAGCGCACGGCGCTCCCGGGACGCAACATGATTACGGCACGCACGTCCCGCACGCCGTCAGGGACGAGTAAACGCCGCTGCCCGGGGTGCGCGGGGGTTGCCCCGACGGCACGCACCCCGCCGGGAGCCGCTCCGTGCGCACGGCCGCCGGAGAGCGGGTTGCGAGGTGCCGCCGGTTTCCTCCGACGCGATCCGCCGGACACCCCCTAACCGAGTTCGAGGGTCGTCACCCCGAAGACACGTTCCTGTGCGTGACGCCGCACCGGTCCCGTGTACATGCGGGCCGTCTCGAAGGACGGCGTGAGGCCGGCCTCCTCGACCAGGGCGAGACCCGCCGCGTTGGTCTCGGGCACATCGACGGCGATGTCGTGTCCCCCGGCGTGGGCGGCCAGCGCCGAGAACAGTGCGCGCGCGTCCTCGGCGGTGTCGGCGAACAGCGGGCCGATCCGCGCGCCGTGACGGGCGGGGCGCAGGACGCCGTAGCCCGCGATCCGCGCCCCGGCCCGGCGTACGACGGCGTGGTGTCCGGGTGCGGTCAGCCAGTGGGCCAGGAACCGGGGACGGTCGGCCGGGAAGCAGGCCGAGTCGTAGGCGGCGACGTCGTCCAGGTCCTCGTGCCGGACCGGGCGGACGTCCGGCACGGTCCCGGCGGCGGGGGCGGGTCCGGTGAACCGGGTGGTGCGGTGGGCGAGTTCGAAGCCGGACCGGCGGTAGTTGCCCTGCTGGGCGACGACGCCGTCGAGGCCGACGGTGCGGTGTCCGGCGTGGCCCAGGGCCGTCTTCCAGGTCGCGAGTCCGTAGCCGCGGCCGCGACGGTCGGGGCGGACGAGGTAGCAGCCCAGGAAGGCGAAGGCCGGACCGTAGTTGACCACGGACACCGCCGAGACGGGCTCGCCCGCGATCCGGCCCAGGAAGAAGCCGTCGGGGTCCTGGGCGAAGAAGGACGGGCCGTCGGACAGCCCGGGATTCCATCCCTCTTCCGCCGCCCACCCGCTGATCACGGGCCAGTCGTCGAGGGTGGCCTGCGAGACGACGAGTTCTTCGGCGGCTGCCGGCGAGGCCATGGGCGTACTCCGTTCCGGGGGTGGGTGCGCCCGGCAATCCTCTCGGGCCGTGCCCGGACGCGTCACGACGGGATCAAGCCGCCCGCGCGTCCGGCCGTTGGCAGGGGGCGACGCAGGTCGCCGTCCGGCCGTTGGCAGGGGCGACGCGGGTCGCCGCACGGCCGAGGGGATCGGCTCCGCCGACGGTGACGGGGTCGTTCACCGCGGCCGCGGACCGTGCCACGGAGCGGCGCTCCGGTCGGGAGCACCGGCCGCGCGTCGCCTGCCGCGGCCGCGGCTCAGGGCCGGGCATGTCGTGGCGCGCCGGCCGGGGATTCGTGGGGCCGGCCGTCGCGGACCCGCGCCGACCGGACACCCCACGCCGGTGCCACCCGTGGGCGGCACCGAGCACCGCGACGGCGGTCTCACGTCAGCGGGACGCACCCGGACGGTACCGGCGGTACAGGGTGGCGCCACCGAGCACCAGCGCCGCGCTCGCGGCGATGGCCGGCAGAGCCTGGTCGGCGCCGGTGTGGGCCAGGGACGACGACGCCTGGGTCCGCGGGGCCGGGTGCGGCTGCGGCGCCGGGTGCGATCGGGGCGGCGCGGACGGCGCGGGCAGCGTCGACGGGGTGACCTCGTCCTCGGGCTGCTCGCCGTTGGTGGACGAGTTGCCGACGGACGAGTTGCCGACACCCACGCCGCTCACGGAGTTGCCGCTGACGTTCACCGGCAGGTGCACCGGGATCTCGATGTTGTTGCCGGAGCCGATGCCGGGCGCGTCCGCCGTGACGCCCTGGGCGCTCGATCCGCCTCCCCGCGTCGTCTGCGCCTCGCCGCGCTGCCGAGCCCGCTCCTCCTGCGTGCTCCCGGCGGAATCGTTGGCGCACCGGTTGCCCCTCGCGGGGTTCAGGAGGCCCGCCACGTGCACCGTGTTCCCGCACACGTTCACCGGGAGGTGCACCGGGATCTGCACGGTGTTGCCGGAGAGCACACCGGACGAGCCGGCCGCGGCACCGTCCGCCACGGAGTCGGCGTACACCGGCGCCGCCACGGCCATCGCGCCCGAAGCGGCAGCGACGGCGATCACACTGTTCCGGGTGACCCGTTTCATAGGTTCCTTGCCTTCCAGACATGGTCGCGGGCGCTCACCCGCACTGGGTAAAACGCCCATGACCCGTCCGGGTTATGGCTTATCGACCGTTCACCCCATCGAGCGGCCCGGTTTTCGAACGTGGGGCAAAGCCGCGCCGACGCGCGCGACGGTCCGGGGCCCGGCGCCGGTTCCGCTCGCGGGGGCCGCGGACACCGACCGCACCGGACGGCGTCCGGCCGCGCCGGGCAGCGCGCGAGGCCGGGCTCCGGGAGGCGGGGCCCCACCGGGCGACGGACGCCGGACGCCGGGCGCCGGGACGCCGGGCCGCCACCGGGAAAACGGCAGGCGGTACGCGGGGCCTCACCGGGAAACGGGCGCCGGGGCGCGGGGCCCGTCACCAGGACGCGAGCCGCCGGGAGGCGGGGTTCGTGGGCCGCGCCTATGGTGAACGAGGGCGCGGTTCACGGCCCGCAGCGGAGCGTCCTGGGGAGGCATCGATGCCGTCCTTGCTGTCGGTGCGACCCGCGGTCCGGCGCTGCGCGTGCGCCGGGGCCCTGACGCTTGCCCTGCTGGGCGCGGGGCTGCCGGCGGCGGCCGCGGACGCCGCACGGTCCGATCCGAGCCGGTTCCACCGTCAGCGGGTGACGTGGGCGGCGTGCGGCGCGGACATGCCGAAGGACCTGCAGTGCGGGAAGGTCACCGTCCCCCTCGACTACGCCCGCCCGGGAGCGGGGACGCTCGACCTCGCGCTGGCCCGCTACCGGGCCAGCGGCCCGTCGCGCGGCTCGGTGCTGCTGAACTTCGGCGGGCCCGGCGGACCCGGGGTGTCGGCGCTGGCCACCGACGGCCGGGACTTCATGGACCTGACCGACGGCTACGACGTGGTCGGCTTCGACCCGCGCGGGGTGGGCCGGTCCTCACCGGTGAGCTGCGGCTCCGGCTCAGCGCTGTCCGAGGTGCTCTCGGCCGACGGCGCGGTGGCCGGCGATCCGCAGGCCGCGCTGGAGCGGTGGCGCAGGGCGGCGGCGCAGTGCGCCGCGCACGCCGGGCCCGTGCTGTCCCACATGGGCACCGTCGACTCGGCGCGCGATCTGGACGTCATCCGCCAGGCACTCGGCGACCGCAAGCTGAATTACCTGGGCTTCTCCTACGGCACCCGGCTGGGCGCGGTGTACGCGGCCGAGTTCCCCGACAAGGTCGGGCGGATGGCCCTGGACGGAGTCGACACGCTCACCGAGCCGTTGGCGCAGCAGGGCCTCGTGGCGGCCGAGGGGCAGCAGACCGCGTTCGACGCCTTCCTCCACTGGTGCGTACGGGACCTCGCCTGCCCGTTCGGGGACGACCGGCGTACGGCGAGTGACCGGGTCCTCCGGCTCGTCCGCTCGCTCGACCGGGACCCCGTGCCGATGGTCTACGGCGGTGAGCTCTCCGGTCAGGGCCTCGTCGCGGCGATGGGCCAGGCGCTCTACAGCAGGCGGCTGTGGCCCTTGCTGGAGCACGCCGTCGCCGCGCTGGTCGAGGACGGCGACACACGGGGGATCGAGAACTTCGTCTCCGGTGGTACCGCCCTGCCGGGGTGGCGGGCTCCCGCGCCCGGCGCCGGCGGCACCCTCGTCGACCCGGCGGACATCCCGCCGGACAACCTGGTGGCGGCGATGCTGGCCGTCAACTGCGCGGACGACCCCGACCGGCCGGGCGCCGAGCGGATCGGCAGGGATCTCGTCCGGCTGCGCACCGAGTTCGAGAAGGCCGCGCCCCTCTTCGGCCGGTACCGGCTGAACGAGCTGCTGATGTGCTACGGCCGCCCCAAGGGCACGACTTTCGTCCGCGAGCGGGTGAAGAACCTCGACACGCCGAAGATGCTGCTGGTCGGGACCCGCGGCGACCCGGCGACCCCGTACCGGTGGACCGTGGAGACGGCGAAGCGGCTCGGCTCGTCGGCCGTGGTGCTCGACAACAGGGGGCAGGGACACACCGGTTACGGGTCCTCCAAGTGCGTGCACCGCAAGGTCGACGACTTCCTGCTGTACGGATCACTGCCGCCCAGCGGCAGCTCCTGCCAGGCGGACCCGGAGGCGGACGCCGACGACTGAGGGGCCCCCGCGGGCCGACGGGAGCCCGCCGCCCCGGCGCCGCACGGGACGCGGGAGGCCGACGGCGCGCTGGGCGCGCTCCCGCGCCGGCACCCGCGTCCGCTCCACGTCACCGGCCAGTCGGCGGAGTCGTCGGCCCTGGACGAGGTCGGCAGCGCGGCCCGCGGCGCCACGCACGTCGCGCGCGGCGGTCCGGCGCACGGCACCCCTGAGGCCGTGTGGCGCGCGGTGGGGCCGGTGCACGAGGAGAGGCTGCGCCGCGAGGCGGAGCGACCGCTGCCGGAACCTGTTCCGCCTCCCGCCACGACACCGGCCGGGGTGCCGTTCCCGGGGACGCCGGGCTTGCCCCGCCCGGGGACGCCGCGAGCGGGCCCGGAGCACCCCAGCCGTGCCGGGGCAGGCCTCCCGCCCCGTTGCGCGCAGGGCACCTCCCGGCCGCCGGGTCGCGCGCGGCGTCGCCGTCCTGGACCGGTCCCCGCGAGACCTCCGAGGTCTACGCTACGGCGGGACCGTCGGCGAGGAGGGAGTGGGCGCGTGGGTGACCTGCTGGGCGTGGCTGTGCTGGGTGCCGGCCACATGGGGGCCGATCACATACGACGGCTGAGCCGGGTGGTGAACGGTGCCCGGGTGGCCGCCGTGGCCGACCCCGACATCGCGGCGGCGACGGAGGCGGTGGCGGGCCTGGACGGGGTCGTGGTCCACCCGGACGCGGAGGCGGCGCTGGACGCGCCGGACGTGGAGGCGGTGCTGGTCGCCTCGCCGGGGCCCGCGCACGAGGAGGCGCTGCTCGCGGCCTTCGCCCGCGGTCTGCCGGTGCTGTGCGAGAAGCCGATGGTGCCCGACTCGGCCGGGGCCCTGCGCGTGGTCGAGGCGGAGGTGCGGCTCGGACGCCGGCTGGCCCAGATCGGGTTCATGCGGCGCTACGACGCCGAGTACCTGCGCCTGAAGTCCCTGCTGGACGGCGGGCGGCTCGGCCGGCCGCTGATGCTGCACTGCACGCACCGCAACGTCTCCTCCCCGCCGCACTTCACCAGCGCCATGCTGATCAACAGCTCCGTCTCGCACGAGATCGACGCGGCCCGCTGGCTGCTCGGGCAGGAGCCGACCGCGGTGACGGTGCTGCGGCCCCGCCCCTCGGACGCAGCCCCCGGCGGACTGCTCGACCCGCAGTTCGTGCTCCTGGAGACCGACGGCGGCGCCCTGGTGGACGTGGAGGTGTTCGTCAACTGCGGGTTCGGCTACCAGGTGCGCTGTGAGGCCGTCTGCGAGGCGGGCAGCGCGCGGATCGGCGAGGAGCACGGCATGGTGGTCACCACGCGCGGCAGCGCCGGTGAGGAGGTGCCGCAGGACTATCTGATCCGGTTCGCCGACGCCTACGACCGCGAGGTGCAGGCGTGGGTCGACGCCACCCGGCAGGGCCGGGTCACCGGGCCGAGCGTCTGGGACGGCTACGCAGCGTCCGCCGTCGCGGAGGCCGGGGTGGCGGCGCTGGAGAGCGGTGAACGGGTGGCCGTCGGCCTCGCCCCGCGTCCGGAGGCGTACGGCCCTCCGGGCGCCCGCGCCTGATCACCGCCCGCCCTCCGCGCGGGTCGTGTTCAGACCGTGCCGAACAGGGCGTTGAGGCCGCGGTCGACGGCCGCGGCGACGTCCTCCCGACCGGGCGCCACCACGGCATGGGTCCGCAGCAGGAAGCGGTGCAGGGGCGGGGTGTCGAACCGCAGCAGCGCCAGTCCCAGCGGCGAGCGCAGTTCCAGGGCCGTACCGGCCCCGCCGCACGGCCGGACCGCCACGTCCCCCGCCCCGGCCGGCCGGGCCAGCCCCTCCTCCAGCAGGGCCCGGGAGAAGGTCCAGGTGACCGCGTTGCCGTCGAGGGAGGACTCGGGCGGGAAGTCGAGGAAGACGGCGAGCGGGTCCGTGCCGGTGTAGCGCAGCGTGAGGGGCACGGGTACCGCGCGCCCGTCCGCCGTGATCAGGCGGGCGCGGGTGGGCTGCTCGACGGTGACGTCCATGGTCGCTCCCCCGGGGCGGCCGACCGGAGGGCCGGCATGGTGTGTGCTGTTACGAGTCCGCGGAAGCCGAGTGATGCCGAACAAATCGGATGAATCACTGTGACCTGCGTCACTCATCAGACTGGCCATCGCGCAAACACGGCACCGGGGGACGAAGGGTCGCCGAACAGACGGCCGGACGGCGAGGGGCCGACTGCGAACGCTCCGTCAGGTGCCGTATGCGTCCTACGACTTCGGGCCCGTTCAGCCACGGGGATGGCGGACCGTCGAGGTGGTTCGTGAAGACTGTGGCATATGCCAGAAGCACCACCGGATCGGGTGTCGCCGAATCCCTTACGAGGCGTCGCGGGCTGTGCGACAGTCGTAACGGTCCCTCCGCCCCTGTGGTCGTACCGTCGCCGTAACGGAGCCCGTCATGCCGTCCCCCCTCTCCGCGGACCGCCCGACCGCCGAGCCGCCCGGGCCCGGCCCGGTCGACGCCCTGATCACCCAGGCGCGCCGGCTCAAGGGCGAGGTCGACGCCGTGCGACGGGTCGCCGGGGGCGGCGAGGGCGACGACCTGGACGCCCGGGGCCGCTGGGAGCGCGCACTGTACGACCTGGCGCTGCACCAACTCGACGATCTGGACGACCACTTGGCGCAACTGCGGGCCGGTCCGCCCACGGCGCCGGGCCCGGCACCCTCTGCCGGGCCGCCCTCCGGTCCCCTGCTGGGCCGGGTCGGCAGCGCGGAGTGGAACCTGCTGACGGACGAGGCCAGTTGGTCCGACGAGCTGTACCGGATCCTCGGCCGCGACACCGGCGCCGCTCCGCTGCCCCTGGACGAGCTGCCCTCGCTGGTGCTCCCCGAGGACCGGCTCGCCCTGACCGCGTGCGTGACGGACTGCCTGGTCGACGCCCGGCCTCTCGACGGGGAGTTCCGCGTCGTCCGGCCCGACGGCAGCGTGCGCACCGTGCACATGATGGGTGAGCCCGTGCTCGACGCCGACGGCAGCACCGCCTCGATGTGGGCCGTGCTGCGCGACGTCAGCGAACTGCGCCGGAGCCAGCGGGCGGTGCGGGAGACCTGCGACTCGCTGCGGCGCCACCGGCCCCCCGCGCGGACCCTGCCGGGACCGGCGGCCGGGCCGCAGGAGGTCCCGCCGCCGGGAGGTGGCGTCGCGTGGCTCGCGCGAGGCGGCCGCCTCGGCCTGGAGGCGGCGGCCGGCCGCCTGCCCGCCCCGGCCGGCGGCCCGAGCGGAGGCGTCTGGTGCGACGCGCTGGAGCTGTCCGACGGCGACACCCTGCTCAGCGTGGGCCGCCTCACCGGGTTCGGTCCCACCGCGGTGCGGGGCACGGCGATGCTGCTGGGCGCGCTGCGCGGCATGGCGATGGCGGGCGCCCGGCCCGGGCGGCTCATGGCCCTCCTCGACGAACTGCTGCAGACGACCGCCCACCCGGCCCCGGACAGCGCCGTCTGCTGCCGCTACCTGCCCGGGACCCGCACCCTGCTGTGGGCAGGCGCGGGGCACCCCGCCCCGCTGCTGTTCCGCGACGGGACGGGGCGTGTGCTGGGCGCCCCGGACGGCGCCGGTCCGCAAGCCGCCCGCGGACAGGCCGAGGAGACCCTCGGTGTGGGCGACCTGCTCCTGCTGCACACCGACGGGCTGGTGCCGGGCGACAGCACGACGGCAGCGGTGGACCGCCTCCTCGACCTGGCCCCGCGATGGTGCGCCGCGCCCACCGCGCAGGACTGCCTACGGGCGGTGGTGGAGGAGTTCGGTGCGGCCGGAGGCGACCAGGACGCCTGCCTGCTCGTCGCCAGGGTCACCCGGTGACCGGCCGTCAGTACGACGTGACGACGAGGCCACGGACGGGCGTGCCGGACGCCACGTGACCCGCCGGACAGCCCCTAGACCTGGGCGCCGGCGCCGCCCCTGCCCTTGGGCTGGGGCAGCGCCAGCCTGATCTCCTCCCGCAGTTCCTGGACCTTGGGGAAACCGGAGTACTCGGCGGTGAGCCGGTACATCTGCCGCAGGCGGTCCCAGGTACGGCGCGAGGAGTTGGACCCCATCGACACGAGCGCCAGCCGCGCGTACCGGTCCGCCTGTTCGGGATCGTCGGCGATGAAGCAGGCGGAGGCCATCGACAGGTAGTCGAAGATCTTCGACCGCTCCCGGCCGTCGTTGCGCAGGGCCAGTGCCTTGTCCGCGTAGTGCTGGGCGTGCACGGCCGCGCCGGGCTCGAATTCCGCCAGCGTGCGGTAGGCCAGGGCCTGCATGCCGTACAGGTCCTCCTCCTTGAAGGTCTGCATCCAGCTCGGCGCGGGCACGTCGCCCCGGTCGGAGACGAAGAGGTCCTCCGCCTGCCCGAGGGTGCGGCGCATCGCCTGGCCCCGGCCCATCGACGCCTGCGCCCAGGCCTCGATGGTGTGGAGCATCGCCCTGGTCCGCGGCAGCACCTCGTCGCCGGATCCGGACTGGGCCAGCTTCATCAGGTCCAGCGCGTCGTCGGGCCGCCCGAGGTGCACCATCTGCCGGGCCGCCCGCGAGAGCGCCTCGCCGGCCCGGGGCCGGTCGCCGCCCTCGCGCGCGGCATGGGCGGCGATCACGAAGTACTTCTGGGCCGTGGGCTCCAGGCCGACGTCGTGCGACATCCAGCCCGCGAGGACGGCCAGGTTGGCGGCGACACCCCACAGGCGCCGCTGCAGGTGGGGCGGATGGCGGTAGGAGAGCATGCCGCCCACCTCGTTGAGCTGGCCGACCACCGCCTTGCGCTGCAGTCCGCCGCCGCGGGCCGCGTCCCAGGCCCGGAACACCTCGACGGAGCGCTCCAGTTCCTCGATCTCCTCCGATCCGATGGGGGCGGCCTCGTACCGGTCGAACCCGGCCGGGTCGGCGTGCTGAAGTCTGGTGTGGTCGGGAGTGTCGGCCTGCAGGGCCGGATCGGTGTGCAGCCAGTCGTGCATGGCACCGCTGAGTGCGGATCCCGCGGCGAGCGCGGCACCCGCGCCCACCAAGCCGCGTCGGTTGAGCATGAGGTCCATTCCCGTGAATTCGGTGAGGACCGCGGCGGTCTGCTCGGGCGCCCACGGCACTCCGTCGGGGGGTTCCCCACTCCCGCCGCCCTGCCGTTTCCCCGTACGCCCGTGCCGCACCAGACCGAGGTCCTCGATGGTCACGACACGGCCGAGACGCTCGGTGAACAGGGCCGCCAGCACCCGCGGCACCGGATCGCGCGGGATCTCTCCCGTGTCGATCCAGCGCCGCACCCGGGAGGTGTCGGTCGCCAGCTGGGGGTGGCCCATGGCCGCCGCCTGCCGGTTGACCAGCCTTGCGAGTTCCCCCTTGGACCAGCCGGTCAGGCCGAACAGGTCCGCAAGGCGGGTGTTGGGATGTCCGCTCACGTCAAGCCCCCAGGTTCTCGGCTGAGTTGACAGTAGACCCGGGGAGAGTTGCCGGGCGACTATTCGCCACGCTTCGCCAGGGTGCGCCAGATGGTGTGCCAGTGGCCAACGGGTGTCAGGTAGGAACGCGCCACCCCGACCCGGTCACCGGGGGACATTCCCCAGGATGGCCCGCGCGGCCGGGCCGGGCAGCGCAACCCCCCACGCGCAAGGCACAGCAGGCACACGAAGGGATCTGTATCACCCATGTACGCAGCATCGTCCTCCGTGTCCGCGCCGCCCCGGCCACTGCGCCCCCACCCGGGCGCCGGCGGTCCCCGTCTCGACCCGTTGCGACCGGTGGCGCCCGTGCTCGGTGCGGGCCGGGCGCCACGCGGCGCGGGCCCCGCCGGACCACCACTCAGCGGGAGACTCGACCTGTCCGGCCCCCAGGGCGCCCAGTTGCGCACGGCGCTCGCGTCGGTGCACCGGATCTGCCCCGAGTTCGCCCCGGTGCAGGTGCTGCGCCGCAGTGGGCGCTCCGTGCTCCTGGTCGGCACGACGGGACGCAGCACGGCCGTCGCCAAGTGCTTACTGGACCACTCCCCCGCGTGGGCCGAGCGGTACCGGCACGAAATAGCCGCATACCGCTCGTTCGTCCGGCACCGGCCACCGGTCCGCGTGCCCCGGCTGATCGCGGCGGATCCGGACAACTGCACCCTCGTCATCGAGCGCACGCCGGGCCGGGTGGCGGCACTGCAGCGGCACCCGGCGGAGACTCCGCCGCGGGCGGACATCAAGGCGGCCCTGGGGGCGATCTGCCGGCTGAACGCCTGGCGGCCGCCGGCGGGCACGTTCGACGCCCCGCTGGACTACGCGGGCCGCGTCGCCCGGTACCACGAGCTGGGGCTGCTCACCGACCGGGACCTGGGCGATCTGCAGAAGCTGCTGCACGGCATCGCCCACGCGGCGGGCCGGCAGGGCATGGGCCAGTTCTGCCACGGCGACGCCCTGCTCGCGAACATCGTGCTGTCACCGGCCGGCCCGGTGCTGGTGGACTGGGAGCACGCGGGCTGGTACCTGCCGGGCTACGACCTGGCGACGCTGTGGGCGGTCCTGGGGGACGCGCCCGTGGCGCGGCGGCAGATCAGCCAGCTCGCCCAGGCGGCCGGGCCGGCCGCGCGCGACGCCTTCCTGGTGAACCTGATGCTCGTGCTGACCCGTGAGATCCGCACGTACGAGACCGCCGTTCAGCGCTCGATGCACGACGCGGCACCGGGAGCGGCCCACCCGGCTGCCGTGCCGTCCGGCGAGGAGCAGCGGCTGCTGCTGCGGCGGCTGCACGACGACTGCCAGCTGGCCCGGCGGGCCGTGCGCGCGGCCGTCGGAACTCGCTGACGCCGGACCGAGGTCCGCGGCGCGCCCCCCCGCGGGCGCGCCGCGGACCTTCGTCGTGTACGGCTTCCGGGCGACGGGCGTCCGGAGTCATTGGTGTACGCCTCTGACGCCGCGCAGGCCCCGGGACCGCCGCCGCGAAACTCGCCGGGGCCCCGCTTGACGTGGGAAGTCGCCTGCGGGTGTGCATGATTGACGGATCGTCGGCAAGCCGGTACCACTGACCCACGCCGGCCCCGCACGCCCCGCCCGAGTGCCCCAGGAGGCTTCTTTTGCGAGGATCCGCCCTCGAACCCAGATCCGTGCCGGCCGGCAGACGGGCGCGCACGGCGGCCGGTGCCGTCGCCGCCGCGGCCCTGCTCCTGCCGCTGCTGGGCGCCGCCCCGTCCGCCGGCGCGGCCCCGTCCGACACCGGCCGGCTGCAGCGGGCGTTCGCCGCCGCGGCCGCGGCGTACCACGTGCCGCAGAGCGTCCTGCTGGGCGTGTCCTACCTGCAGTCCCGCTGGGACGGGCACGGTGGCGCGCCGAGTGTGACCGGCGGCTACGGCCCGATGCACCTCACCGACGCGCGGACCGCGCTGAAGGAGGCACCGCACCACAGCGAGGGCGGGGAGGACCCCCGCGGTGACGGCGCCCGCCCGGCCCTGCGCGTCACGGCCCGGGTGCCGGAGGCCTCCGCGCTGCCCGCCCGCCTGAAGACGCTGACCAGAGCGGCGCAGCTGACCGGCATTGCCGCAGATCGGCTGCGCACGGACGACGCCGCGAACATCGCGGGCGGCGCGGCCCTGCTGGCCGCGGCCCAGCGGCAGCTGGGTGAGCCGCTGAGCACGGACCCGGCCGACTGGTACGGGGCGGTGGCCCGATTCTCCGGCGCGGACGACACCGCGACGGCGGCGACCTACGCCAACGACGTGTACGACGTGATCCGCTCCGGTGAGCGGCGCACCACGGACGCCGGGCAGCGCATGGTCCTCAGCCCCCGGCCCGGCCTCGTGCCCGACACCGCCCAGCTCAGGCGCACCGGGCTGCGCACCGTCTCCGCCGCCGGCACGGAGTGCCCCACGACGGTGTCCTGCGAGTGGATCCCGGCTCCCTACCAGGAGTTCGGGGACAACGACTACGGCAACCACGACCTCGGCGACCGGCCGGCGTCGCAGCGCATCCGGTACATCGTCGTCCACGACACGGAAGGCCGCTGGGACGGGGTCCTGAACATGGTCCAGGACCCGACGTACGTGTCGTGGAACTACACGCTGCGCTCCACGGACGGGCACATCGCCCAGCACGTGAAGGCGAAGGACGTGGCCTGGCACGCGGGCAACTGGTACGTCAACGCCGCGTCGGTCGGCCTGGAGCACGAAGGTTTCCTCGCCGAGCCGGACGCCTGGTACACCGAGGCGATGTACCGCTCGTCGGCGCGGCTGGTGAAGTACCTGGCCGTGAAGTACGCCGTCCCGCTGGACCGGCAGCACATCCTCGGCCACGACACCGTCCCGGGTCCGACCACCTCGACCGTGTCCGGCATGCACACCGACCCGGGGCCGTACTGGGACTGGCGGCACTACTTCGAGCTGCTGGGCAAGCCCCTGGAGCCCACCGCGGGCAAGAACGGCGGGATGGTGACGATCCGCCCCGACTACACCGCGAACCGGCCGGAGTACACGGGCTGCACCACCACCGGCGCACCGTGCGCGGACCACGGCTCCAGCGAGGTACGGCTGTACTCGCAGCCCGACACGTCCTCGCCGCTGATCAAGGACATCGGCACCCACCCCGGCGGCGGCGCCTCGACGACCGGCGTGAACGACGTGGGTTCGCGGGCCTCGACCGGCCAGCAGTTCGCGGTCGCCGAGCGCAGCGGCGACTGGACCGCGATCTGGTACCTCGGGCAGAAGGCCTGGTTCCAGAACCCGGCCGGGCAGCCGACGGCGGTGGACGCGGCCGGGTTCGTGGTGACGCCCAGGGCCGGGCTGGAGAGCGCGCCGGTGTACGGGCGAGCCTATCCGGAGCAGAGCGCCTACCCGGCGGACGTGCCCGTCCAGTCCGTCTCGCCGCTGCCGTACAGGCTGCCGGCCGGGCAGAAGTACGTGGCCGGTGACGTGGTGCCGGGCGAGTACTACTACGCGGTCACCTTCACCACCGACTCGCACCGGGTCGTCGTGGGCAAGGACCTGTACTACGAGATCCAGTACGGCCACCGGGTGGCGTACGTCCGGGCGGCGGACGTGGTGCTGGAGAAGTCGGCGCAGTAGGCCGGCTCAGCCCTGCTGGAACAGCTCCGCGGGCAGCGGTTTCAGCAGGGCGTACAGGTCGTCGGTGATCGGGCGGTCCCAGGCGGCGATGGTGACCAGGACGCCGTCGCTGCGGTCGAACTGGACGCAGGAGATCCGGCTCTCGGAGAGCTTCAGGCGCCGCACGATCAGGAGGTTGTCGCCCTGCAGCACCGGCACGTCCTCGGTGCCGACGACGGTGACCTCCTCGTCGTTCTCCAGGGCGAGCAACAACTGGGCCACCTCGAAGGGGACCTCGTCCTCGGCGACGTCACGGGCCGGGGAGCCCTCGGGCAGATTGCCGATGATCATCGCGGTGCCACGGCCGCCGAAGAGGTCGTAGCGCAGGAACACGCCCTGGCAGGTGCCGTCGGGCGCGGGCAGCAGCCCGGCTCCCAGGTTGCCGGGCCAGTCGCCCGGGTCCATGGCCAGGACGTCGAAGTCGGGCCCGGCGGGCGTGGCGCTGCGGCGACGGAGGAACGACATGCGGACATGGTACGTGCCCACGCCCGCCCCGTGACGTGCGGGCGGCCCCGGGCGGGGAGGAGCCCGCCCGAGGCGCACCGAGCATCCCGCCGACGGTGGCCGGCGGCCGGCCGCGGCATCCCGGGTGCCGGCCGCGGACCCCGTGGGCCGGGCCGCCCGACTCGGCCGCGGCGGCGCCGGGCGGGTCACTCGTCCGGCGGTGACGGGGGTACCGCCGCCACCGGGCTCGCCGCGTGCAGCAGGACGGCCTGGGTGACGGAGCCCATCATGCGGACCGGCGCCAGCAGGCGCCTGCGGTGCCGGCCCACCACCACCAGCTCGGCGCCCTTGGACGCGGCGACCAGATGGCCGGCGGCGTCACCGGCCGCGAGGTGCGGGTCGGCCCGCACCCGAGGGTGCCGTTCGCGGTGCGGGGCGAGGAAGCCCTCGACCAGCGTCCGGGTCTCGCTCTCGACGGCGTCCTGGTCGATCACGGGCGGGGCGAGTTCGCCGGGAGCCAGCCAGCTCCGGGCCGGCCACGCATAGGAGGCCACCACCTGGAGCCGGGCCCCCCGCAGGGCCGCCTCCGCGAAGGCGAAGGCGAGCGTCGCCTCGTCGGGGCCGTCCACGTGGAGGCCGACGACGATCCGGGGGCCCGCCGCCGGTGCCTCGCCGTGGACCTCGCGGCCCGGGCGGGGCACGACGACCACGGGGCACTCGGCGTCCCGCGCGGCGGCCAGGCTGTTCGAGCCGAGCAGCAGACTGGCGAAGCCGCCGCGGCCCCGGGAGCCGAGCACCAGCAGTTGCGCCGTGGCGCTCAGTTCGGGCAGCAGGGCGGCGGAGACGCCGTCCAGGCCCAGATACTCCACCGGCAGGCCGGCGACGCGTCCCTCCAGATGGGCGCGGGCCCGGTCGAGCACCGGGTCGTCCTCCGCGTCCGGCGGACCCGTGACCAGGACGTCGGGCTGGGCCCAGGGGGCGTACTGACGCACGTGCGCCACGTGCAGCGGGGCCCGGCGCCGGCGGGCGGCGTCGAGAGCCCAGTCCAGGGCGCGCAGGCTGTCGTCCGAACCGTCGACCGCGGCGACGACCGCTGGGGTAGTCATGGATTCCTCACCTCCGGGTGGCGGCCTCGCCCCGCCGGTGCGGCACCGCGCGGGCGGCGGCCCCTGCAGGGCCTGCCCGGTCGCGCGTCCGCACTCGCGCGCAACACCCTCTTCGCCGAGACGGCCGGGCGCGTCACGGCGATCCCGCGACCGGCCGCAGCCCGGCGGGCCGGTACGGGCGCCACGGGCCCGTGCCCGGTCAGGTGAGGTCGAACTCCCCCTCCCGGGCCCCCGACACGAAGGCACCCCACTCCGCCGGAGTGAAGATCAGGGAGGGACTCTCGGGGCGGCCGCTGTTGCGCATCGCGATGAACCCCTCGATGAAGGCGATCTGGACATCCCCCAGGCCGCGGCTGCTGGACTGCCACTCGGCCTTGCTGAGGTCCAGTTCCGGCTTGTCCCAACCTGCGAGCGGGTAATGGTGGGTGGTGCTTTCGGCCACGTCCGTGCTCCTCCCGTTTCGTCGTCCGCGGTCAGCCTAGCGATCGCACCCGACTGCGGACAGGCCACGTGAGACGTACGTCGCGCGTCGCGTCGCGGCAGGGGACCGCACGCCGGGCCGGAGGTCCGCCGCGGGTCGCCACGCAGCCGGCCGTCCCGCCGCCGGGGCGCCCACCGGTGCCTTCGGTCGCCGAGGGGTCTTCCGCAGGTGGCGGTGGCGGGGTTCGAAGGTAAAAGTGGGCACCGGTGTCTTGCCCGCGGGCGGGTGGCCTGGATTACTGATGTCCAGCACAACGACCGAATGATCGGTCGGCCGGATTGATGTGGTCGGTGAGGGAGAGTCCCCGATGGCGGATGTGACACGGCTGCTGGACGAGGGAGAACGGCTCGACGCGGCCGGGCTGCGGGCCATACAGCTCGAACGGCTGCGCAGCACGCTGCGGCACGCCTACGGGAACGTGCCCTTCTACCGGGAGTCGTTCGACAAGGCAGGGGTGGCGCCGGAGGACTGCCGTTCGCTCGCCGACCTGGCCCGCTTCCCGTTCACCACCAAGGCGGACCTGCGCGAGAACTACCCCTACGGGATGTTCGCGGTGCCCCGGGACCGCATCCGCAGGATCCACGCCTCCAGCGGCACCACGGGGCGCCCGACGGTCGTCGGCTACACCGACGACGACCTGTCCGTGTGGGCGGACATGGTGGCCCGCTCCCTGCGCGCGGCGGGGGCACGGCCCGGCGACACGGTGCACGTCGCCTACGGCTACGGACTCTTCACCGGCGGTCTGGGCGCCCACTACGGCGCCGAGCGCCTGGGCTGCACGGTCGTGCCCGCCTCCGGCGGCATGACCGCCCGCCAGGTGCAGCTCATCCAGGACCTGCGGCCCGGGATCATCATGGTGACCCCTTCGTACATGCTCACCCTGCTCGACGAGTTCGAACGTCAGGGCGTCGATCCCCGCGGCACCTCGCTGCGCGTCGGCGTCTTCGGCGCGGAGCCCTGGACGGAGGAGATGCGCCGTGAGATCGAGGAGCGCTTCGGGATCGACGCGGTCGACATCTACGGGCTGTCGGAGGTGATGGGGCCGGGCGTGGCGCAGGAGTGCGTGGAGAGCAAGGACGGTCTGCACGTCTGGGAGGACCACTTCTTCCCGGAGGTCGTCGACCCGGTCACCGGCGAGGTGCTGCCGGAGGGCGAGGAGGGGGAGCTGGTGTTCACCTCGCTCACCAAGGAGGCCATGCCGGTGATCCGGTACCGGACGCGTGACCTGACGCGGCTGCTGCCCGGCACGGCGCGTGCCTTCCGGCGGATGGAGAAGATCACCGGCCGCAGCGACGACATGGTGATCGTGCGCGGGGTGAACCTCTTCCCGACCCAGATCGAGGAGATCGTCCTGCGGACACCCGGCGTCGCGCCGCACTTCCAGCTCCGGCTCACCCGTGAGGGCCGGATGGACTCGATGACCGTACGGGCCGAGGCCCGTGCCGGCACCGGCCCGGAGGCGCGGGAGGCCGCCGCCCGGACGATCGCGGCGGCGGTGAAGGACGGCGTCGGGGTCTCCGTGGCGGTCGAGATCGTCGAGCCGGAGTCGCTGGAGCGCTCGGTGGGCAAGATCCGGCGCATCGTGGACCTGCGGCCGCGCTCGTAAGGAGGGGGCTTGGGGGCTGCGACGGTTCTCCGCCCCTCGCGGCCCCGGTCCACGGCACACACCGGCCTACCCGGCCGCGAACCGGTCCCTCAGCTCCCGTTTGAGGATCTTGCCGCTGGCGTTGCGCGGCAGCGCGTCGACGAACTCCACTCGCTTGGGCGCCTTGAAGTGCGCGAGCCGGTCTCGGGCATGGCCGAGGAGCTCGTCCTCGGTGACCTCGCCGCGTGGGACGACGACCGCCGTGACCGCCTCGATCCAGCGCTCGTCGGGAAGGCCGACGACGGCGACCTCCGCGACCGCCGGATGGGTGTAGAGCACGTCCTCGACCTGGCGTGAGGCGACCAGCACGCCGCCGGAGTTGATGACGTCCTTCACCCGGTCCACGACCGTGAAGTAGCCGTGCGCGTCGCGCACGGCGAGGTCGCCGGAGCGGAACCAGCCGTCACGGAAGGCCTCGGCCGTCTCGTCGGGCTTGTCCCAGTAGCCCTCGCACAGCTGCGGGGAGCGGTAGACGACCTCGCCGGGGGTCCCGTCGGGCACGTCCTTGCCGTCCTCGTCGACGACCCGCGCGTCCACGAACAGCACCGGGCGCCCGCAGGAGTCCATCCGCCCCTGGTGCTCCTCGGGCCCGAGCACCAGGGCCAGGGGGCCGATCTCGCTCTGGCCGAAACAGTTGTAGAAGGCGAGCCCGGGCAGGCGAGCCCGCAGCCGTTCCAGGACGGGGACCGGCATGATCGAGGCGCCGTAGTAGGCCTTGCGCAGCCCGCCCAGGTCCCGTGTGGCGAAGTCGGGGCGGCCCGCCAGGGCGATCCAGACCGTGGGCGGCGCGAACAGGCTGTCGGCGCGTCCGGCTTCGATCAGGTCGAACAGCCGGTCGCCGTCGGGCGTGTCGAGGATGACGTTCGTCGCCCCGACCGCCAGGTACGGCAGCAGGAAGACGTGCATCTGCGCCGAGTGGTAGAGCGGCAGGGAGTGCACGGGCCGGTCGCCGGCGCGGAGGTCGAGGGCCGTGATCGCGCTGAGGTACTCGTGGACCAGGGCCCGGTGGGTCATCATCGCGCCCTTGGGCAGGGCGGTCGTACCGGAGGTGTACAGCAGCTGCACCAGCTCGTCGCCGCGCGGCTCGGGGCCGTCGTACGGTTCCGTCCCGGCGAGCCGGGTGAGCAGCGAGCGGTCGTCGTCGCGCAGCGGCAGCGACCGCACGCCGCCGGGCAGCCGTCCGGCGAGGTCCGGATCGGCGAGGACGAGCGCGCTGCCCGACTGGCCGACGATGTAGGCGAGGTCGTCGCCGGTGAGGTTCTGGTTGACGGGCACGTGCACCAGGCCGGCACGGGCGCAGGCGAGGAAGGCGATGAGGTAGGCGTCGGAGTTGTGGCCGTAGGCGCCGACCCGGTCCCCGGGAGCGAGGCCCTGGCCCAGCAGGACACTCGCCGCCCGGGAGACGGCGTCGTCGAGTGCCTCGTACGTCCAGGTACGGTCGCCGTACTCGACGGCGACCCGCGTCGGGGTGCGCCGGGCGCTGCGCCGCAGCACCCCGTCGACCGTGCTGCCGTGTCCGGGCGTCATGGGAGATGATCCTCCGTCCGCCGCGCAGGGAGGTCAAGGTGTCCCGGCCGGCCGGCGGGTGCCCCTGCCGGGTGCCCCACCGAGGTCACCGGGGCCCGGCTTCGGGCGAGTCGAGCCCTGTGACGCCCTCCCCGCCCTCACACCCGATCTCGTACGGCGCCGCACGACCCGTTGACACACGCGCCGTCTGACACGAAAGTTTCATCCCGCACGGCACAGCCCGGAAGATACTTTCAGACGGGAGGCCCCACCATGACCGACGGCGCGGCAGACAGCGCACCGGGCGGGCCGACCCGGCGCCGACTGGGCGGCCTGGCCCTGGCGTTGGGCGGCGGACTCGCCCTCGCGGCGTCACCCGCGGGTCCGGCCGCCGCGGTGGCATCGGGCCGCCGTCCCACCCTGCGGCACGGCGATGCCGAGAAGGCCGGCCTGCTCCCGGCCCACCTGCGCCGGCTCGTCACCGACGCCGAGACGTTCCTCGGCCCCTCCCCCGTGCACCCCTGGTACGCCGGGGCCGTCCTGCTCGCCGGACGCGGCGGCACCGTGGCACTGCACGAGCCGATCGGCATGGCGGTGCGGTACTCCGCCTACGACGAGCGGACCGACACGGGCGTGGAGTTGCCGGCCGGGCGGCAGATCCCGATGAACCGGGACACGGTGTTCGACCTGGCGTCCGTCTCGAAGCTGTTCACCTCGATCCTGGCCGTGCAGCAGATCGAGCGGGGCGCGCTGGAACTGGAGGGGAGGGTCGCCTCCTACCTCCCGGACTTCGGGCGGGCGGGCAAGCAGGACGTGACGATACGTCAGCTCCTGACGCACACGTCGGGGTTCCGCGCCTGGATCCCGCTGTACGACGCGCCGACGCGAGAGGGAAAACTGCGGCTCATCTGGGACGAGGCGCCGCTCGACCCGCCGGGCACCGCGTACCTGTACTCGGACCTGAACCTGATCTCCCTGCAACTGGTGCTGGAGGAGATCACCGGCCGTACGCTGGACACGCTGCTGGGCGAGGAGATCACCGGCCCGCTCGGCCTCGACCGCACCCGCTACAACCCGCCCGCCTCCTGGAGACCGTCCATCGCGGCCACCGAGGACGCCCGCAGGCCGTGGTCCGGACTCGACCGCGGGCTCGTGTGGGGTGAGGTGCACGACGAGAACGCCTTCAGCATGGGCGGCGTCGCGGGCCACGCGGGGGTGTTCTCCTGCGCGTGGGACCTCGCGGTGCTGGGCCGTACGCTGCTCAACGGCGGCTCCTACGGCCGCGCCCGGATCCTGCGGCCGGAGTCGGTGGAGCTGATGTTCACCGACTTCAACACCGCCTTCCCCGGCCACGAGCACGGCCTCGGCTTCGAGCTCTACCAGCACTGGTACATGGGGGCGATGGCGACCCCGCGCACCGCCGGGCACACCGGCTTCACCGGGACCTGCCTGGTGCTCGACCCGACGACCGACTCGTTCCTGGTCCTTCTGGGCAACTCCGTCCACCCGGTGCGCAGTTGGCGTTCCGGCTCGGCTCCCCGGGTCACCGCGGGCACCAACCTGGCGCGCGCCGTGCCGGTCCGTCCCGTGCGCGGCCGTACCGCGTGGTTCTCCGGCACGGCGAGCGCCACGACGGCGACGCTCACCCTTCCGGTGCTGGACACCTCCCGGGGCGCGGCCCGGCTGCGGTGCGCCCTGTGGTGGGACACCGAGCCGCAGGCGGACGTACTCGTCCTGGAGGGCTCGGCGGACGGCGGCACCACCTGGGAGCCGGTGCCGTTCACGACCGTGCGCCGCGGCGAGCCGCCCCTGCGGCACACCGCGGGCTCCGTCACCGGCTGGTCGGGGCGTGCCTGGCACAGCATGACGGCCGGCCTCCCCGCGGCCCGGCACCTCACCCTGCGCTGGCGGTACACCACGGACCGCCTCTACGTGGGACGTGGGGCGTACGTCGACGCCCTGCGCGTGGAGGCCGGCGGCACGGTGATCTTCGACGAGAGCCGTCCGTCGGACGCGTCCCGTGTCCAGCCGGCGGGCTGGACGGCCTCCGCCGACTGACAGGCCGCACCGCCCGGTCCCGATGACGCCGGCCCGCCGCCCGGTGAGGCGGCCGGCCGACCCACGGGGTGCCGTCACTGGTTGAAGACGGCCTTCTGCACCTCGTTCGGGCCGTCGAAGTGATCCTGCTTCACGCTCTCAAGACGGCGGACGATTTTGTCGTCGGCCTTGTTCTGACGGGCGCGCTCGACCAGATGCTGCTTGTCCGTCGGGTAGTCCGCGCCGCTGAGGGCCTTCTGCAGGTCGATCGGGCTGAGGTCGGCCATGGGAGCCTCCCGTGAGGGGTGTACGGCCGTCCGCGAGGGGGCCGGCCGATCGTGCGGTTGCCTTCGCCCTGTCGGAGTGCCCAGCGGCGGCGCGGGCATTCAGCCACCCGTGCGGGCGTGGGCACGGGCCGGGTCCGTTGCGCGCCGTCCGCGGTGCGTCGGCCGGGCGGCGGGGCCGGGGGTCCCGGCCTCCCCGGCGGCCCCCGGGGAGCCGGTCCTACGGCTTCTCCAGTACCGCCATCGCCGCGTTGTGCCCCGGAATCCCGCTGACCCCGCCGCCGCGCACCGCGCCGGCACCGCACAGCAGCACGTTGGCGTGGCGGGTCTCCACGCCCCAGCGACCGGTGCCGTCCTGGGCGTAGGGCCAGCTCAGCGCCCGGTGGAAGATGTTCCCGCCGGGCAGCCGCAGATCCCGTTCGAGGTCCAGCGGTGTCCTGGCCTCGATGCACGGCCGCCCGTCCGCGTCGGTCGCCAGGCACTCGGTGAGAGGCTCGGCGAGGTGCGCGTCGAGCTGTTGCAGCGTCGCGGTCAGCAGTTCCTCCCGGACGGCGTCGTTGTCCTCGGCGAAGAGGCGGGCCGGCGTGTGCAGCCCGAAGAGCGTGAGGGTGTGCCGGCCCCGCTCGGCCAGGCCGCTCCCGAGGATCGAGGGATCGGTCAGGGAGTGGCAGTAGATCTCCGAGGGCGGTGCCGTGGGCAGCTCACCGGCCGCGGCCTGGGCGTACGCGGTGGCCAGCTGTTCGTAGCCCTCGGCGATGTGGAACGTGCCGGCGAACGCCTCGCGCGGGTCGACGGAGGTGTCGCGCAACCGCGGCAGTCGCTCCAGCAGCATGTTCACCTTCAGCTGGGCACCCTCGGCGGCCTCGGGTGGCTCGTCGCCGGTCAGGGCGGCCAGCGCCTGCGGCGAGGCGTTCACCAGGACGTGCCGGGCGCCGACCGTGCCCTCGCGGTCGCGCGTCCGGTAGGTGACCTCGGCCTCACGGCCGTCGCTCCGCACCCGCAGCACCTCATGGCCGGTCGCGACGACCGCCCCTGCGGCGCGCGCGGCGTCGGCCAGCGCGTCGGTCAGGGCGCCCATGCCGCCGACCGGCACGTCCCAGGCGCCGGTGCCTCCGCCGATCACGTGGTAGAGGAAGCACCGGTTCTGCGCCAGGGAGGGGTCGTGGGCGTCGGCGAAGGTGCCGATGAGCCCGTCCGTGAGGACCACGCCGCGGATCAGGTCGTCGGCGAAGTGGTCCTCGATGGCGACACCGACGGGCTCCTCGAACAGTGCGCGCCAGGCGTCCTCGTCGTCGACGCGGCGGCGCAGTTCCTCACGGGTGGGCAGCGGCTCGGTGAGGGTGGGGAAGACACGCTGCGCGACGCGCCCGGTCAGCTCGTAGAAGCGCTGCCAGGCCTCGTACTCGCGGTCGGAGCCGGTCAGCCGGGCGAACGCCTCCCGGGTCCGCCGCTCGCCGCCCCCGACCAGCAGCCCGGTGGGCCGGCCCTCACGCTCGGCGGGGGTGTACGAGGAGACCGCGCGCGGCTGGAGACGGACGTCGAGGCCGAGGTCCCGCAGGATCTTCCGCGGCAGCAGGCTGACCAGGTAGGAGTAGCGGGACAGCCGGGCGTCGACCCCCGGGAACGGGCGGGTGGAGACGGCGGCGCCGCCGGTGTGGTCCAGCCGTTCCAGGACGAGCACCGACCGTCCCGCCCGGGCCAGGTAGGCGGCGGCGACCAGCCCGTTGTGCCCGCCGCCGACGATGACGGCGTCGTACGTGCCGTGTCCCTCGAATGCGCTCATGGTTCTTGGTAGCACGTGATGATCTAGGTCGGCCAGAGTGCGCGACGGCGGGTGCGCGGGCCGGCGGACGGCGGGTGCCCCGGCACCGGCCCGTCGGGTCCGGTGTCCGAGCCGGGTGGAGGCCGCCGGACCGGCCGGGGACTCGTTGCCGGCGGCGCGCCGGACGCGGCGTGGCGCGCGCGGCGCGGGGGGGGTGCAGGCGGTCCGTGGCCGGCGGGTGACCGGCGCCGGCCCTGTGGGGGCCGGTGGTGGTCGTCCCGGCGCACGACGCTCCGGGCCGCGGCGGCCGAGCCCGGCCCGGGACGCCCCTGTCCCGGGTCGCTGGAGGTCACGTCGCCGGCGCGACAGGCCGACGCTCCCCGGTCACTTCAGCGTCGCCATGAACTCCGAGCAGGCGCGGGCGGCGGCCCGGCAGGCGGCAGCGGTCTTCTCGGCCTCCGGGTAGGGGTCGAAGACGTGCGCGGTCTCCAGGCAGACGGTCCGGCACCATTCCAGCTGGACGCGGAGGCCGGCCTCGTCCTGGCTGTTCTGCTCGGAGAGCATGCGGCAGGTCGCGTCGCACACCTCCGCGCACATGATGCCCTTGCGGCGGACGAGTTCCTGGTCCTCGGTTCCGCCCGGATCGACCAGGCTGGCGCGCAGCGCGCACGCCCTGGCGCAGTCCGTGCACGCCTGCGCACATGCGAAACGGTCCTCCAGGAACCGGATGAGTTCCTGCTGCGATGTCGAGGTAGTCACAGGGCGCGGGTTGCCGGTCCCGAACCCGCCAAACCCAGTGTTCCCAAGGGTTCCGGCCGTTTTTCGCCCGCCGTCGAGGGCCCTCGCCCGGCCTGCGGGACCGGACGATGCGGAGGTGGACCGTGCCCGGACGACAGGAGGTGGCGTCGACGCCGGAGCGCTCGCCCGAGGAGGCGCAGCGCACCTGGAGCAGGGCCCACGACTCGGCGGTGGAGTACGGCGAGGGCGAACGCGCGCACCGGGTGGCGTACGGCGCGCCGAAGCACACGTACGAGAAGGTCGGCGACCACTGGGACCGCAAGGAGGGCGGCCGGAAGGGGCCCTCGGACCGGCGGTCGGCCCGGTCTCGGCAGCAGGGCGGGCGCAGTGGCGAAGGCGTCGACGAGAACGCCTCCGAACAGCACCTGTACGACCTCGCCCGGCGCCTGGGCGTGGAGGGGCGGTCACGCATGCCGAAGGAGGAGCTGCTGGACACCGTCCGCAAGGCGAACCGTTCGGCGACCCGGCGGGCCCGGTCGGACTGATCGGTTCGCGGCGGCGGGCCTGGGGTACCCGCCCGCCATGAGCGCATCACTGAACCTCGCCGTCGCCCGGGACCTCATGGTCGGCATCGGCCCGCTGGTCGCGGGCCTGGTCGTGGTGGCACTGCTGATCGGGGCCTTCTGGATGGGTGTCCGGATCCGGCGCCGCGAACCCGGCCCGCCGCGCCCGGAGGAGCAGCCGAGGCTGCCGGAGGGGGGCCCGGTCCACGAGGTGCTGGAGAACCGTGAGCCCGACGAGGTGCCCAGGAGCCGTGACCGTCTGACCCCGCACCGGATGAAGGGCCACGGCAACGTCGCGTCCCGGACCAGCCCGACGCAGCAGCGCCCCCGCTGGGACGGGGGCAGCAGCGGATCCTTCGGCAGTGGCGGGTCGGGCGGCCGCAGCTGACGCCACCGTGAGGCAGCCGCGCGGGGGATGTGAGGCCGCGGGGCGCGCCCCGGCCGGCCGGCCGCGGGGCGACCGCTTGGGTGACGGAGAGGGGTCCGGGCCCTGTGCTCGGGCCCTTCGGCATGTCCGGACCCGGGTGGGCGCCCGGGTGCGCCCCGGTGGGCACGTGGACGATGATGGGACGGCGCGGCCGTGCGCCGGTCACCCGGAGTCCGGGAGGAGGCCCGTCGCCATGTACCGCCTGATGTCGCGTCCTCCCGGCCCTGCGCCGCGGCCTGGCGGGCGGGCGCGGTGAACGACCGGGGGCCGGCACCCCGCCGGCCGGCGCTCCGCTCGTTCGCGTCCGACCTCCGCCGGCGCGGCCGGGAACTGGAGCTGATGCACCGGGCCCTGGGCTTCGCCACGCTCGCGCTGGTGACGCTGGCCCCGCTGCTGATCGTGGTGGCGGCGGCGGACCCCCTGCGGCAGGGCGGGTTCGCGCTGTGGCTGGTGGACGGCATGGAGCTGTCCGGCCGGTCCGCCGCGGTGTTGTCGGACGTCTTCAGCCCGCCGCGTGAGGTGGTCGGCACCACCAGCGTGTGGGGCGGTCTGCTGCTGGCCCTGTTCGGTGTGTCGTTCGGCGCGAGCGTGCAGAACGGCTACGAGCGGGTGTGGCGGCTGCCCGCCGGGCCCTGGCACCGGATCTGGCGGCAGGCCGTCTGGCTGGTCGCGCTGATGGTGTACCTGTACGGGCAGGTGCAGACGCGCACCCTGTTCGGGGGCGCCTACCGGCTGGTGCTCAGCGTGGTGCTCGGTGTGCTGTTCTTCTGGTGGGGCCCGCACTTCCTGCTCGGCGACCAGGTCCGCTGGCGGCAGCTGCTGCCCGGCGCCCTCGCCACCATGGTCGGCCTGGTGGGACTGCGGGCGTTCTCGTCGCTGGTCTTCACCCCGCTCATCGTCACCAACGCCGTCAGTTACGGAGCCGTCGGCACGGTCCTGGTGGTGGAGTCCTGGCTGGTCGGCGTGGGATTCGTGGTCCACGGGGGCGCCCTGGTCGGGCAGATGGTCTGGGAACGACTGCCTCACCATCCCGGCTGAGGCGTTCCGGTCGCCACCCCGGCTGAGGTCTCATCCGGACGGAGCTGGCGCCCCGGTCGAGGTGACACCCCCGCGTGTGTGGCGTGGGCGCGGCGGGGCACTCGGGGCGCGGCTAGCCGCGGGCGGGGCGGGCCGACATCGACGAGGGGCTGAGCGTGGGGCGCACGGTGACGGAGCTGGCCGTGCTGATCGGACTGCAGGCGTCGGGCAAGACCACCTTCTACCGGCGGCGGCTGGCGGACCGCTTCGACCTGGTGAGCAAGGATCTCTTCCCGCGCAGCGCACGGCGCAAGCAGGCCCGGCAGATGCGGCTGGTCCGGCAGGCCCTGGCCGAGGGCAGGTCGGTGGCGGTGGACAACACCAACCCCTCCCCCGACGAGTGGCGCCCGCTGATCGAGGCGGGACGCGCCCACGGCGCCACCGTCCTCGCGTACTGGTTCCCGCCCGACGCGCAGGCCTCGCTGCAACGCAACGCGGCACGCCCGGGCCGGGCCCGGGTGCCGGACGTCGGCGTCCGCGCGACGCTGGTACGGCTGCGCCGGCCCGGTCCCGGCGACGGCTTCGACGCCGTCTTCGACGTGCGGTTCGACGGCCGCGGCGGGTTCGAGGTGACACCGGACTGAGCGCGTCCGTGCCTCCGGTGCAGTCGTACAGGTGACCAGCGCCGCCGCAAGGCCGATACTGCGGAGAGCGGGTGGACGCACCCGCTGAGCCGCCCCTGGCGCGCTTTCCGTCGGCCTGCCTTGCGACGGCCCGCGCCCCTCCGTCCGGACCGCACCCGACCTCATCGACAAGCGCCAGACCGACATCGCCCGCCCGGCTCATCAGGAGGCAGCCGTGAAGATGCTCATCAACGTCGCGGAATCCGTGGTCGCGGACGCGCTGCGCGGCATGGCCGCCACCCATCCCGAGCTGACCGTCGACGTCGAGAACCGGGTGATCGTACGGCGGGACGCCCCGGTGGCCGGGAAGGTCGCCCTCGTCTCCGGCGGCGGCTCGGGGCACGAACCGCTGCACAGCGGGTTCGTGGGCCCCGGGATGCTGTCGGCGGCCTGCCCGGGCGAGGTGTTCACCTCGCCGGTGCCCGACCAGATCCTGCGCGCCGCGGCGGCCGTGGACAGCGGTGCCGGCGTGCTGTTCGTCGTCAAGAACTACACCGGGGACGTGCTCAACTTCGACATGGCGGCCGAACTCGCCGAGGACGAGGGCATCCAGGTCGCGAAGGTGCTGGTCGACGACGACGTGGCGGTGACCGACAGCCTGTACACGGCCGGCCGGCGCGGCACCGGCGCGACGCTGTTCGTGGAGAAGATCGCCGGTGCCGCCGCCGAGGAGGGGCAGCCGCTGGAGCGGGTGGAGGCGATAGGCCGGCAGGTCAACGAGAGTTCCCGCAGCTTCGGCGTCGCGCTGAGCGCGTGCACCACCCCGGCCAAGGGCAGCCCGACCTTCGACCTGCCGTCCGGCGAGCTGGAGCTGGGAGTCGGCATCCACGGCGAACCGGGCCGGGAGCGGCGTTCGATGATGACCTCGGGTGAGATCGCCGACTACTCGGTGAACGCGATTCTGGAGGACATGAGCCCGCGCAATCCCGTACTGCTGCTGGTCAACGGCATGGGCGCGACCCCGCTGCTGGAGCTGTACGGCTTCAGCGCCGAGGTGCACCGGGTGCTCGCGGCGCGGGGTGTGCCGGTCGCCCGCGCGCTGGTCGGCAACTACGTCACCTCCCTCGACATGGCGGGCGCCTCGGTCACGCTGTGCCAGGCCGACGAGGAACTGCTGAGGCTGTGGGACGCCCCGGTGAAAACGCCGGGCCTGCGCTGGGGCATGTGACACGGCGACGGTGGCGGCCCGTCCCCGGACGCGCCCGAGGTACCTACGACGCAAGGAGTTCCCGTGCTCGACGCCCGATTCTTCCGCCGTTGGATGACGGCGACCGCCGCGTCCGTCGACCGTGAGGCGGACCGTCTCACCGCCCTCGACTCGCCCATCGGCGACGCCGACCACGGCGCCAATCTGCAGCGCGGATTCACCGCCGTCCGTACGGCCCTGGAAGACGAGGAGCCGGACACGCCCGGCGCGGTCCTCGTCCTCGCCGGGCGCCGGCTGATCTCGACGGTCGGCGGCGCGTCCGGCCCGCTGTACGGCACGCTGCTGCGGCGCGCCGGCAAGGCGCTCGGTGACGCCGCCGGGGTGAGCGAGGAACAGCTCGCCGAGGCGCTGCGGGCGGGTGTGGACGGGGTGATGACCCTGGGCGGGGCCAAGCCGGGCGACAAGACCATGATCGACGCGCTGGTGCCGGCCGTGGACGCGCTCGGCGAGGGCTTCGCCGCCGCGCGGAGCGCCGCCGAGGAGGGGGCCGAGGCCACCATCCCGATGCTGGCCCGCAAGGGCCGCGCGAGTTACCTGGGCGAACGCAGCGTCGGGCACCAGGACCCGGGCGCGACCTCGTCCGCACTGCTGATCGCAGGACTGTCCCAAGCCGCGGAGGCCGACGGTGAGTGACGACAAGAACCAGAGACTGGTCGGTATCGTGCTGGTGTCGCACAGCGCGCAGGTGGCCACGTCGGTGGCAGAGCTGGCGAAGGGATTGGCGAGCGGCGCTGAGGCGGTGCCCGTGGCACCGGCGGGCGGCACCGAGGGCGGCGGACTGGGCACCAGCGCGGAACTGGTCTCCGCCGCGGCCGCGTCCGTGGACCGGGGCGCCGGGGTCGCGGTGCTGACCGACCTCGGCAGCGCCGTGCTCACCGTCAAGGCACTGCTCGCCGAGGGCGACGAACTGCCGGACGACACACGCCTGGTGGATGCCCCGTTCGTGGAGGGCGCGGTCGCGGCGGTGGTGACGGCGGCGACGGGGAGCGGGATCGACGCGGTGGAGGCGGCGGCCGCGGACGCCTACACCTACCGGAAGGTCTGAAGGGCCTGCGGCACGCGTCCGGGCGGGGGGACGGCCGCCTGCCCGAAGACGGTGAGGAGGCCATGCGGGGAGCCGGGGGCCGGGCCCACCGGGCTCCGGCCCCCGACCGCCCGCGCCGGCGCGGCGTCAGCGACGACAGCGGGGCCGCGCGGCAGCCTGCAACTCCCCCAGTGTTCGGCGGCGTTCGGCCTCAGGGTGGTGGTTCAGCATACGTAACGCCCCGAACACGTCACCAGTGCCGCCCCCGCTCGCGGAGGGCGGCCGCACTGTCACGCGGCGGAGGCCGGCGCCCTGGTGCCGCTGCTGTCGCCCTCGGACCCGCCCATCGACACCGCCTCCCTCACGCAGCGGCCGGGGGCGTCCGACAACCCGCACGTGCTCCTGGTCCGGGAGCGGCTGCTCGCGGCGGCGCGCGCCTGGTGGGCGCCGCCGGGTCCGAGCGGCGGAACGCCCGCGCCCACCGCCTGGCGGCCCGTCGCCCGCCTGGACGCGTTCGGCGTGCGCGGGGCGGTGCGGCGGGGTTGGCTGCCCCTGAGGCAGCACGGGCGTTTCCCTATCTCCGGCGGTGTACGGGACGGACCGCCGACCGTGCGCCCGGAGGACTGATTTCATGCGCGTTCCCCAGCCACTGCTCCGCTCGGTTCCGGTTGTGGCGGCCGTCGCGCTCACGGCCGGCCCCGCCGCCGGTCCGGCCGTCGCGTGGCCGGACATCTCGGTGAGCGCCCAGGGCTCCACGGTCTCCGTCACCACCAGTGCCTGCACGCTGGTCGACGGCAGCTGGGGCACCGCGTCGCTGCTCGGCAGTGGGCAGGTGGCCTTCGCTCAGGGACGCCAGGTGCCCCTGACGCGGACGACGGCCGGTCAGGCCGCCACGTGGCGGAGCGTCGCGCCGGGCATGTACACGGTCATCGTGCTGTGCTCGGACGACATCACGGCGGGCACCCAGTCCGTGGTGGTCCCGGCGTCCCCGCCGACGGTCTCGGCCACGTCCTCCCCTTCGCTCGGGGTGATGGGTGACGTGGGCGGCGGCGCGAAGCAGTCCGGCACCATGACGTTCGCGGTGGGCGGGACGCTGGTGGCGGCGGCTATGATCGCCACGGGCTGGGTACTGCGCCGCCGCTCGCGGCCGTACCGGCTCTGACCCCCTCCGGCCGGAAGGCGTCCTCGCAGGGCCGGTACGCGCCCGTGGATCGACGCCCCGCCGAGCGCCGGCCTACGCGTCGGGATCGGAGGCCGTCCCGGCGCCCTCGGTCACGCCGGTGTCCGCCGTCGCTCCCGCGGCCCCCGTCGCCGAGCCGCGGCCCGCGTCCTCGCCCGCGTCCGCGTCCGCGTCGGCGGTCGTCCCGCCCGGGCGGTCCCCGCCGGGCAGTTCGGCGAACTCCTCCAGCGCGTGCGCGAGCCACCCGGTCCAGAAGGTCTCCAGGTCGATGCCGGCCCGCAGCACCAGGTGCCGCAGCCGGTCCTGGGCGCTGTCCCTGCCGGGCGGGAAGTCCCGCGTTTCGATGTCGCGGTACTCCGCCAACTGCCTCTCGTGCAGCTCCAGATGGCGCCTGAGGTCGTTCCGCAGCCCGGCCGTTCCGACCACGGCGGCGGCACGCAGCCGCAGCAGCAGCGCGTCCCGGTGCGGCTTGGGGTCCTGGGACGCGGCCGTCCAGCGGGCCAGTTCCGAGCGGCCCGCGGGCAGGACCTCGTAGCTCTTCTTCTGCCCGCGGGCCGGCTGCTCGGCCGGCAGGGCGCGGATCAGGTCCGCTGCCTCCAGTCTCCCCAGCTCACGGTAGATCTGCTGATGCGTCGCCGACCAGAAGTAGCCGATCGACCTGTCGAAGCGGCGCGTCAGCTCCAGCCCCGACGACGGCTTCTCGAGCAGGGCGGTGAGGATCGCGTGCGGGAGGGACATGGCGTCATCCTAGGGAGGTGCCGTCCGGACCGCGGCAGCGCTACAGGGCGGCGGCCAGCTCCGTGCCCTGCTTGATGGCGCGCTTGGCGTCCAGTTCGGCGGCCACGTCCGCCCCTCCGATGAGGTGCGCGCTGCGCCCGGCCGCGATCAGGTCGTCGAACAGCTCCCGGCGCGGTTCCTGCCCGGTGCACAGCACGACGGTGTCGACCTCCAGGACGGTTCCGGCGCCGTCGACGGTGATGTGCAGGCCCGCGTCGTCGATCCGGTCGTAGCGCACGCCCGGCACCATGGTGACGCCCCGGTGCTTGAGCTCGGTGCGGTGGATCCAGCCGGTGGTCCGGCCGAGGCCCGCGCCGACCTTGGTGGCCTTGCGCTGCAGCAGGTGCACGGTGCGCGGCGGGGCGGGCCGCTCCGGTGCGGTGAGCCCGCCGGGCGTGCGGTAGTGCATGTCGACGCCCCAGTGCCGGAAGTACGTCGCCGGGTCCTCGTCGGCCTTCTCGCCGCCGTCGGTGAGGTACTCGGCGACGTCGAAGCCGATGCCGCCCGCACCGAGGATCGCCACCCGGTCACCCACGGGGGCGCCGTCGCGCAGCACGTCGAGGTAGCCGAGGACGCGGGGATGGTCGACGCCGGGGATGTCGGGGGTGCGCGGCGTGACGCCGGTGGCGACGACGACCTCCTCGTAGCCGCCGAGGTCGTCCGCGGTCACGTGGGTGTCCAGCCGTACGTCGACGCCGTGTTCGCCGAGCTGGTGGCGGAAGTAGCGCAGGGTCTCGTCGAACTCCTGCTTGCCCGGCACCTTCCGGGCGACGTTGAGCTGCCCGCCGATCTCGCTCGCGGCGTCGAACAGGGTGACGTCGTGGCCGCGCTCGGCCGCGCTGACGGCGCAGGCGAGGCCGGCGGGGCCCGCGCCGACCACGGCGACGCGCTTGCGCCGCCGGGTCGGGGACAGCACGAGCTCGGTCTCGTGGCAGGCGCGCGGGTTGACGAGACAGGAGGTGAGCCGGCCGCTGAAGGTGTGGTCCAGGCAGGCCTGGTTGCAGCCGATGCAGGTGTTGATGGCCTCGGGCCGGCCGGCGGCGGCCTTGGCGACGAAGTCGGGGTCGGCAAGCATGGGGCGAGCCATCGACACCATGTCCGCGCAGCCGTCGGCGAGCAACTGCTCGGCCAGCTCGGGTGTGTTGATGCGGTTGGTCGTCACCAGCGGGACGGAGACCGCGCCCATGAGCTTCCTGGTGACCCAGGTGTAGGCGCCGCGCGGCACCGACGTCGCGATGGTGGGGATACGGGCCTCGTGCCAGCCGATGCCGGTGTTGATGATGGTGGCTCCGGCGGCCTCGACCGCCTTGGCGAGGGTGATCACCTCGTCCAGCGTGGAGCCGCCCGGTACCAGGTCCAGCATGGACAGCCGGTAGATGACGATGAAGTCCTCACCGACCGCCTCGCGCACCCGGCGGACGATCTCGACCGGGAAGCGCATGCGGTTGTCGTACGAGCCGCCCCAGCGGTCGGTGCGGTGGTTGGTCGGCGCGGCGACGAACTCGTTGACGAGGTAGCCCTCGGAGCCCATGATCTCGACGCCGTCGTAGCCCGCCTGCCGCGCGAGGCGGGCGGTGCGGACGTAGTCGCCGATGGTCCGCTCGACGTCCTCGTCGGTGAGCTCCCGGGGCGGATAGGGGCTGATCGGCGCCTTCAGCGGGCTGGGGGCGACCAGGTCGGGGTGGTAGGCGTACCGGCCGAAGTGGAGGATCTGCAGGGCGATCCGGCCGCCCTCGCGGTGGACCGCGGCGGTGACCGCGGCGTGCGGCGCGGCCTCCTCCTCGGTGGTCAGCTTCGCGCCGCCGGGGTAGGGCCGCCCCTCGTCGTTGGGCGCGATGCCGCCGGTGACGATCAGTCCCACTCCCCCGCGGGCCCGGGCGGCGTAGAACGCCGCCATCCGCTCGAAGCCGCGCTCGGCCTCCTCCAGGCCGACGTGCATGGAGCCCATGAGGACGCGGTTCGGCAGCGTGGTGAAGCCCAGGTCGAGCGGGCTCAGCAGGTGCGGGTAACGGCTCATCGGCCCCTCCGTACGCGGTGTCGTCCCTGTAGTTGTAGAGGACGCCACCAGCTTTGTGCAACTAGTTGCACAATCGGGCGGAGGTGGTTTCGACGCGCTCGGGAGGCCACGGCCCGCGGGAGCCGGACGACGGGACGCGGCCCGGGGGAGCACCACGGGCCGCGTCACCTCAGTGGCTTTCCAGCCGCAGGTGCAGATCCCACTCCTGATCTCCGGAGGCCGCACTGAGGTCGCGCACCGTGAAGAGGTCGTCGAGGGTCGTACGGAACCGGTCGAGCGCGCAGTGGGGGCCCTGCAGGTCCGCCGTCACCGACGCCCCGAGCCGGGTGGGGCCGCACTCCCCGTGCTCCTCGGCGACGTTGAAGGTGCCCAGCCACACGGTCGGGCGCACCTCGTGGTATTCACGCGGCACGTCCTCCTCGCACCGGTCGGAGGTGAAGCAGGCGCACAGGGCGTCGAACACGACCCGCGCGTCCTCCTTGCTGCATCCGCTCAGCTCCACCGAGACGGGCTCCCGGTGCGGTCGCTCACTGTCCATCGTGATCGCTCCTTCCGTGGCCGCGCCGCCGTACCACGGGGGCGGCACCGGCGGCACACCCCACACTCAGCAAAGCACTCTCCCGCCGGAGGGGCACCACCTGCGGGCGCTCGCGCCGTCGAGGCGCAGCCCCTGGAGCCCCGCGGCCCGGCGGCGGCCCTTCGGCTGACTCCGCGGGACGGCCGCCGCCGTGTTGAGGGATGGTGGAGGAGGGCGGTGGACCGTCGAGGATGTCGTGCGGGCGCGGTACAACAGGGTGTGTCGGTACAAGGACCGCGGCCTCGCGGACAGGCGAAGGCGGTGCGTGGGATGACTGCAGCCGGGGCTCCCTCGGCGGAGGACGACGAGCCCGGGGGCGGGCCGGTACGGCCGAGCGGGCTGCTCGACGTGCTGCGCATGGCCTCGGTGGTCCTCGACGCCCAGGGGCGGATCGTGCTGTGGAGTCCGCAGGCCGACGAGCTCTTCGGCTTCAGCGCGCGGGAGGCCCTCGGGCAGTACGCGGCACGGCTGATGGTGCACGAACAGCACCTGGACCTGGTCCTGCGGCTGTGGACGGAGGTCCTGCAGACCGGCCACGGCTGGGCGGGCGCCTTCCCCATCCGGCACAAGGACGGAAGCACCCGCCTGGTGGAGTTCCGCACCATGCGGCTGGAGGACGACCGGGGCGACGTGTACGCGCTCGGGCTGGCCGCCGACCAGTCGACCGTACGGCAGCTGGAGCGGGACGTGGCGCTGTCCGCGCGGATCGTCTCGCAGTCGCCGATCGGGCTGGCGGTCCTGGACACCCGGCTGCGGTACGTCTCGGTCAACGCGGCCCTGGAACGGATCGACGGCGTCCCGGCGGCGGAGCACGTCGGCCGCACGGTCCGCGAGGTGCTGCCGCACTGGGACACCGACGCGCTGGAGACCAGGGCCCGCCGGGTCCTGGTCACCGGGGAGCCCCTCGTCGACCTCTCCGCCGTCGGCCGGACGCCCGCGCACCCGGACGAGGACCGCGCCTGGTCGTTCTCGCTGTACCGGCTGGAGGACGCCGCCGGGAACGTGCTCGGCGTGGCCGTGTCGGTCGTCGACATCACCGCGCAGTACCGGGCGGGCAGGGAAGCCGAGGCCGCGCGGCAGCGGCTGGCGCTCATCGCCGACGCCTCCACCCGGATCGGCACCACCCTGGAACTGGAGCGCACGGCCCGCGAGCTCGCGGACGTCGCCGTGCCGGAACTCGCCGACGTCGCGGCCGTCGACCTGCTCGACGCGGTGGTCGGCGGCCGCCGCAGCACCCTCCGGCCCGCCGAGCCGGCCCTGATCCGCGCCCTGGCCGTCCGGGCGGACCACGCGACGGAGGCGCTGGAGGCGGCCGATCCGCCGGGCGGGATCGCCCGCTACGCGCCGGACCGCCTGGTCACGCAGTGCGTGCGCACCGGACGCCCGGTGCTCGTGGAGCACGTGAAGGACGAGGACCTGCCCCGGATCGCCCGTTCGGCCGAGGCGGCGGAGCTGCTGGCCCGCGCCGGAGTGCACTCCTACCTGGCGGTGCCGCTGATCGCGCGCGGAGAGGTGCTGGGCGCCCTGGACCTCAAGCGGACGCGCAATCCGTCGCCCTTCAGTGAGGACGACGTGCTGCTGGCCCGGGAGCTGGCCGCCCGCGCGGCCGTGCAGATCGACAACGCCCGCTGGTACCAGAACGCCCGCGACACCGCCCTCACTCTGCAGCGCAGTCTGCTGCCGAGCCACCCCTCCCTGACGGGCGGACTGGAGGTCGCCTCCCGCTACCAGCCCGCCGGCGCCACGAGCGAGGTGGGCGGCGACTGGTTCGACGTGATCCCGCTGGAGGGCGACAAGACGGCGCTCGTCGTGGGTGACGTCATGGGCAGCGGCATCACCGCCGCCGCCACGATGGGCCGGCTGCGCACGGCGACCAACACGCTCGCCTCGCTGGACCTCGATCCGGCGCGCCTGCTGGAGCACCTCGACCGGATCACCGACGGCGTCACCGAGGCGATCGCCACCTGTCTGTACGTGGTCCACGACCCGCACGGGCGGCAGTGCCGGATCGCGAACGCCGGGCACCTGCCGCCGGTACGGGTCCGCGCCGGCCGCGCACCGGAACTGCTCGACCTGCCCACCGGGGCGCCGCTGGGGGTGGGAGGGGTCGCCTTCTCCACCACGGTGGTGGACCTGGAACCCGGCGACCAGCTGGTGCTCTACACCGACGGTCTCGTCGAGACGCGCCGGGACTCCCTGGACGAGCGCCTGCGCAAGCTGCTGGCCCTGCTCGCCGTCCCTCCCACGGGCCCGCTGGAGGAGCTCTGCGACTTCCTGCTGCGCACCCTGCACGAGCCGGACAACCACGACGACGTGGCCCTGCTGATCGCCCGCGCGCAGCCTCCGGCCCAGCAGGACTGAGGGACACGCCGCGCGCGGTTCGGCGTGCGTGCGAGCCCGGCGCCGTGCGGGGCCAGGGCGTGCGTGCGAGCCCGGCGCCCCGTGCGGGGCAGGTCGGGAACCCCGCGTGCCGGGGCCTCAGGTCCGGGTGCCGACGATCACGTTCGCGTACAGCTCCTCCGAGGCGGCCAGGCGCGGAGCCAGGCCCGCCCGGGTGAACGCCTCCACAGCCGCCGGTACCTGGTGTTCGCCGGTCTCGACGAGCAGACAGCCGCCGGGCGCCAGCCAGGCGGGTGCGCCGGCGGTGACACGGCGCAGTACGTCGAGGCCGTCGGCTCCGCCGTCGAGCGCGACCTGGGGTTCGTGGTCCCGGGCCTCGGGCGGGAGGAGGCCGACCTCGCCCGTGGGGACGTACGGGACGTTGGCCGCGAGGATGTCGACGCGACCGCGCAGCCGGGCGGGAAGGGCCTCGAACAGGTCGCCCTCGTGGACCCGGCCCCCGAGGGCGCCGACGTTGCGCCGGGCGCAGCGCACCGCGGCCGGGTCGATGTCGGCGGCGTGCAGTTCGACCGGGCCGAGCCGGGCGGCCAGCGCGGCGCCCACCGCGCCCGAGCCGCAGCACAGATCCACGACGAGGGAGGCGTCCGGGGCCTGGGCGACGGCCTGCTCGACCAGGAACTCGGTACGGCGCCGGGGCACGAAGACCCCGGGTTCCACGGTGATGCGCAGACCGTCGAACGCGGCCCAGCCGAGGACCAGTTCCAGCGGCAGGCCCCGCGCGCGCCGCTCCAGCAGGCCGGTGAGTTCGCCCGCCGTGCGGGCGGCCGCGAGGATCAACTCCGCCTCGTCCTCGGCGAACACGCAGCCCGCCGCGCGCAGTGCGGTGACGACCGCGGCCCGTGCGGCGGGCGGGAAGCAGGTGACGGAAGGAGAGGGCAGAGACGAAGGGGAGGAAGGATGCTCAGGCATGGACGCCGGGACCTTTCGGGGCCGAGGGGCGCTCCCCGCGGTCACCTACCGGCGGTGATCCGCGCCGTGGCGAGGTGAGAGCACCCGGGCTGACACAGCGGTGATGGGTCCCACCTCCTCGGCTTCCTGCGGCCGGACCGTACCGACCGCCGGTCACCTTACCCCAACGCTCAGACGCCGACGGCCTCTTCGGTCACCTCCTCGGCTTCCGCGGAGCGGCAGCCGTCCGCGGCTCCGCGCACGGGGAGCGCGGAGGCGGAACGGGCGCCATCCGCCGTGTGCGCGGCACCCGCCGCGTGCGCGCCACCCCCGCGTGCGCGCCCTGACCCGCCGGTGTCCTCGTCCGCTCGTGGGCCGCTGCGGCCGCGGTGACCGCCAGGCCGAGCGGCAGCCACACCACCATCGTCCACACCGCGCGGCCGAGGCCGTCGCCGCCGAAGTACAGCAGGCTGCAGGCGCCCTCGACGAACCCGGCACCGTTCCAGAACGCGTGCAGGGCGCCGAAGAAGCCGTTCTGCAGTTCGGGCCTGAACAGTCCGCCGGAGCCGGTGAAGTCGAGCATCACGAACAGCACCGTCATCGCGAGCGTGGTCCAGCGCTTGAGGAAGGGGTGCAGGCCGACGCCGACGAAGAGGATGCCGGCGGAGTAGAGCCGGGCCATGCCCCAGACGCCCGCGCGGTTCACTCGCGGGCTCCAATGGTTGCTACCTGCACCTCACATTCAGTTGTGCTATACAACCGGAAGAGTCGGGGAGGTTTCCATGACAGCAGCCGCCGGACCGGACAGGGCGGAGGGGCACGCCGTCACCGGTGACGGGACCGCCGGGGAGACGGCCGTCGAGACCATCCAGCGGGAGATGACGGTCTTCGCCCGCCGGGCCAGGGCCTCGGCGGGCCGTATGCACCCCGAGCTGTCCCTGGTGTCGTACACGCTGCTCGGGCACCTGGAGGAGCGCGGCGGCTGCCGCGCCACCGACCTGGCCGCGCACTACGTGCTGGACAAGTCCACCGTCAGCCGCCAGGTGGCCGCCCTGGAGCGAGCCGCCCTCATCGAGCGGCGCCAGGACCCGGAGGACCACCGTGTCTCCGTGCTCCATCTCACGGACACCGGACGGCGCATCCTCGGCCAGGTCACCGACAGTCGCCGGGCGGCGTTCCGGGAACGGCTCGCGGGCTGGCCCGAGGAGGACCTCGAGCGGTTCGCGGCCTACCTCACGCGCTACAACGCGTGGCCCGAGCAGCCCCCGCGCGAGGACTGACCGGCGTCCGCCGGGCGCGGCCCCGAGGCGGCCCTCACGAGCGCGTACGGTTGAATCCTCGTACGCAAGCATGACCCCGAGAAGGCGGGCCGTCGCACACGGCGGCCTGGAGGCACCACCGTATGAACGTCACCCGAGGCTTCACCGGACGCCCGCGCGTCCACAACCCGGGACTGCCGCCCGGGCAGTACGACGCGGGCGACGACTGGCCCGTGCTGTCCGCGGAGGTCACGCCCGACATCGCGCCCGCGGACTGGACCTTCCGCATCGACGGCCTGGTGGCCGAGCCCCGCGCCTGGGACTGGGGGCAGGCCCACGCGCTGCCGGCGTCGGCGTACGAGGGCGACATCCACTGCGTGACGAGCTGGTCGAAGTTCGGGGTGCGGTTCGAGGGCGTGTCACTGGACGCGTTCCTGGACGCGGTCCGGCCGGACGCCTCCGCCACCCACGCCGTCGCCTACTCCCACACCGGGTACACCGCCAACCTCCCGCTCGCGGACCTGACCGGCGGGCGCGCCTGGATCGCCTTCGGGTACGACGGCCGGCCACTGCCCGCCGAGCACGGCGGACCGGCGCGCCTGCTGGTGCCGCATCTGTACTTCTGGAAGAGCGCCAAGTGGATCGCGGGCCTTCGGATCCTCGACCACGACGAGCCGGGCTTCTGGGAGCGCAACGGCTACCACGCCCGCGGCAACCCCTGGCAGGAGCAGCGGTACTCCGGTGACTGAGACCTTCACACCCCCCGCGCGGTTCGCGGTGCCCGGGCGCATCGCCGTGAGCGCGCAGGCCGCCGCGGCATGGCAGACGGCCACGCTCACCGGCATCCGGCGGGAGACCCCGCGCGTCGCCACCTTCCGCTTCGCGGTGCCCGCCTGGGCGGGGCACCTGCCCGGCCAGCACCTGATGCTGCGCCTGACCGCGCCGGACGGCTACGTGGCCCAGCGCCACTACTCGATCGCCTCGGCCCCCGACGACTCCGGGCACATCGAGCTGACGCTCGACCACGTCGCGGACGGCGAGGTCTCCGGCTGGTTCCACACCGTGGCCCGGCCCGGCGACCAGGTGGAGCTGCGGGGTCCGCTGAGCGGGTTCTTCGCCTGGCCCGGCGACCGGCCCGCGCTGCTGGTCGGCGCGGGCTCCGGCATCGTCCCGCTGATGTCGATGGTGCGGCACCACCGCGCGCGGGGGCTGTCCGTACCGCTGCGGATGGTGGTGTCGGCGCGCAGCCCCCGGGAGCTCGTCTACGCCGGGGAACTGGGCGCGGAGACCACGGCCGTGTTCACCCGTGAGGCGTCGCCGGGCACGCCCGTGGGCCGTCTCACGGCCGCGCATCTCGCGCCGCTGATGGCGCGGCGGCCCGCGGGCGGCTGGGAGGCGTACGTCTGCGGCTCCAACGCGTTCGCCGAACACGCCTCGCGGCTGCTGGTCGAGGCGGGCCAGCCCGTGGACCGCATCCGGATCGAGCGCTTCGGCTGACGCGGGCCGGGCCGGACGCCCGGCGCTCGGGCAGGGTTCCATGGGCTCGCCGGGTCAGTCGTCCGGCATCGCGCCGTGTCCTGCGTGGCCCACGGAGGACGGCCGCGCACCTCCGCCCGCGGCGGGACCTGGCGGACCCGCGGCCAGCCGCTTACGGTGTGATCACTCGCGTCCCTTCCCGAAGGCGGTTGCCGATGGCCCTGTTCGATCTCGCCCTCGACGCGCTGCGCACGTACCGCAGCACGTCCACCGAGCCGGGCGACTTCGACGCCTTCTGGTCCAAGACCTTGCAGGAGGCCCGCGCCTACGACCTGGACGCCCGCTTCGACCTGGTGGACACCGGCCTGGCCACGGTGAAGGTGTACGACGTGACCTTCGCCGGGTTCGGCGGCCACCCGGTCAAGGGCTGGCTGACGCTGCCCGCCCGGGTCGACGCGCCGCTGCCGCTGGTGGTGGAGTTCGTCGGCTACGGCGGAGGGCGCGGACTGCCCCACGAGCACCTGCTGTGGGCGTCGACGGGCCGCGCGCACTTCGTGATGGACACGCGGGGTCAGGGCAGCGCCTGGGGCGGCGGGGGCGGCACCGCCGACCCGGTGGGCGGCGCGCCGGCGTACCCGGGTTTCCTGACCCGCGGTATCGACGCGCCGGAGAACTACTACTACCGCCGGGTGTTCACGGACGCGGTGCGGGCGGTGGAGGCGGCGCGCTCCCACCCGCTGACGGACTCCGCCCGGACCGCGGCGGTCGGCGCCAGCCAGGGCGGCGGCATCGCCATCGCGGTGGGCGGCCTGGTGCCGGACCTGGCGGCGGTCGCACCGGACGTGCCGTTCCTGTGCGACTTCCCGCGCGCGGCGACGCTGACGGACCGTCACCCGTACCGCGAGATCGGCCTCTACCTGAGGACCCACCGCGGGCGCACCGAGGACGCCCTGCGCACGCTGTCCTACTTCGACGGCGTGCACTTCGCGGCGCGCGGCCGGGCCCCGGCCCTGTTCTCGGCGGCGCTGGAGGACCAGACCTGCCCGCCGTCCACGGTGTTCGCGGCCTTCAACGCCTGGGGCCACGAGGACAGGACGATCGAGGTGTACGACTTCAACGACCACGAGGGCGGCGGCCCCTACCAGGACGCGGCGAAGCTCCGCTGGATGCGGTCGTACGTCTGAGCCGGGCCGGGTACCGGGCGCGGACGGGACGCGCCCCGGGCCCCGCCCCGCCGTCGTCCGGTTTCGGCGCATCCTGCGCCTTCCCCGCAGTCCGACCAGTCGGTATGTTCGGGGTCGCCCGGGCCCGGTACGGCGGCCCGGGGTACCCGGCGGACGACGGAGGGCCCATGTCAGGGCGGGAGCCACGGATTCACGGTCACTGCGACACGCGCTTCTCGGCGGTGCGGGCGGCGTTCGAGGAGAACTTCCGGGAACGGGGCGAACTCGGCGCCGCCGTGGCCGTCACCCTGCACGGCGAGACGGTGGTGGACCTGTGGGGCGGGTGGGCCGACTCCGCAGGCACCCGGCCGTGGCAGCGGGACACGGTGGTCAATGTGTGGTCGACGACCAAGGGCCCGGTCGCCCTGTGCGCCCACATCCTGGCGGACCGCGGACTGCTCGACTTCGACGCCCCGGTGTCCGCCTACTGGCCTGAGTTCGCCGCGGCGGGCAAGGAGAAGGTGCTCGTCCGGCACCTGCTGTCGCACCGGGCCGGCCTGGCGGGCCTGCGCGAGCCGCACTCGTTCGCCGACCTGTGCGACTGGGAGCTGACCACCACGCGGCTGGCGGCCACCGAGCCCTGGTGGGAGCCCGGGACACGGTCCGGGTACCACGCCCTGACGTACGGCTTCCTGGTGGGCGAGGTGGTGCGCCGGATCACCGGACTGCTGCCGGGTGCCTTCCTGGAGCGCGAGGTGACGGGTCCGCTCGGCATCGACTTCACCATAGGGCTGCCGGAGAAGGAGGCCGGGCGGGCGGCCGAGCTGGTGCACGCCCCCCATCCGGCCGCCGCCGAGCGGGCGGAGGCCTTCGCCCGGATGCCGCCCGTGGCCGTCGCGGCCCTGACGAATCCCTTGGTCGGCGCGGCCGGGGCCAACAGCCCCGAGTGGCGGGCCGCCGAGATTCCCGCTGCCAACGGCCACGGCACGGCGCGCGCCGTCGCGGCGCTGTACGGCGTGTTCGCCGGGCGCGGCACCCACGGCGGCCGCCGGGTGCTCTCGCCGGAGGCGGCGGAGCGGGTGCGCGAGGGACAGGGCAGGTGCCGGGACCTGGTGCTGGGCGCCGGCCTCGCGCACGAGACGGAGATCGCTCTGGGGCTGTGGCTCAGCGGCCCGCACGGCTCGTACGGACCCAGTCCTCGCGCCTTCGGACACGACGGTCTCGGCGGCTCCTGCGGCCTCTCCGACCCGGAGGCGGCGGTGTCGCTGGGCTATGTCATGAACCGGATGGGGCCCTACATCGCCGACGACCCCCGGAAGACGGCGCTGGTCGACGCCCTGTACAGCGCGCTGTGACGGCTGCTGCGCCGGGCCGCCGGGCGTCGCGCTGCCCGGCGGCCCGGGTCGCCGTCCGCGGGTTGCGGGCGCGGACCGGTCCCGGTCAGGGGACCGCGCGGGGCCGTGTCCCAGGCCGGTCGATTCCGGTTCCGGCCCACCACCGCGGGGTTCCGGCTCACGAACGCGGGCGGCCCCCGACCGCGGGGTTCCGGCGCAAGCGGTGGCTCCCGGACCGGGCGTACCGCCAGGGTCATGACGGCGTGGGGTGACCGGACCGGTGACGACCCGGCGGACGGCTACGGCAGCCTGCGCGCGGCGATCAGCCGGGCCCGCGGGCTGCCGTCCGCGCGCCGTCCGTACTCGGGCAGCGCGCGGAGTTCCACGCGGAAGCCCGCACGCTCCAGTTCCCGCAGGACGCCGCCGAAGCGGTTGGCGCGGTAGTACATGACGAACGGCGGCCGCCACAGCGCGTTGCGCACCCGCATCACCGTGTCGAAGCCGAGCAGCGTCCAGTACGCCTGGGAGCGGGGGCCGAGCGGCGCGGGAGCGGGCAGCGCGAACACACCGCCGGGGCGCAGCGCGGCGTGCACCCGGGCGAACAGGTTCGGCAGTTCGCGGGGCAGGAAGTGCCCGAGCGCGCCGAAGCTCACGACGAGGTCGAAGGCGGCGGTGAAGGGCAGGGCACGGGCGTCCCCGCGCACCCAGGCGATCCGCGGGCCGGCGACCCGGACGTGCTCCCGGGCCACGGCGAGCATGCCGGCGCTGAAGTCGAGCCCGGTGACGCTCTCCCGGCACACCCGTGCCAGCATCTCCGTCCCGGCTCCGGTCCCGCAGCACAGGTCCAGCCCGTCGTCGAAGGGCCCGATCCGGTCCAGTGCCGACGCGACCGCGTTCAGCAGCGTCTGCGACGTGCGGAACGGAGTATGGTCGAACTTCGGTGCGAGCAGGTCGTATCCGCGCTCGACGGAGGACAGTGCCTGGACGGCGAGCTCGCGCAGACTCGGGCCTTCTGGACTGAACACCGGCCCAGCTTAGGCCCTGCCGTACGGATCGGGCCGCGCGCAGGCGCCGGGCGGTCGGGCTCCCGGCGAGGAGTCCGCACGCTGTTGCCGACGGAGCCGCAGTGGCGGGCCGGTTGCGGTTCGGGCACGGCCATTTCGAGGCCGGGGAAGCGGTGAAGAGGCGTCCAGGGCGACGGTGGCCTCCCGCCCCGGCCAGGGGGGCGCCAAGGCAGTAGTGGGCGCATCGTCCGGGTGTGAGGTGCCCGACGGCTCCCGGCCGCCCGGGGCCGGGTCACGTCGAAGCGGCCGGGCGTCAGGGCCCGGACGCCGGCGGATCGCGCCCCGCGGTGGAGCAGCAGGCCCGGTGACTCCTGCTCGTGCGGTCGGGTGGGCTGCGTACGCCGGTCGATTCCGCCCGTCCGCGGCCCGGTGCGGAGGACCTCCCGAGATGCCCGGCGCTGCCGGTCCGGGGCCGCGTCCATGCCCACGTGGTAGAGTGCATTCAGGCATCTGTGTACGCCCCCTCGTGGGCGCCGGTGCGCTTCTTCCTTCTCCGGCCGAACCACCCGCCCTCGCGGGTCGGGCGATCGGCCCCCTCGCCACTTCGTCGGCCTCCCCGACGGCGCTTTTCCGCCATGCCGGGGACGTACGCGTTCGAGGTTCCCCGGGTTCGAGCCTCCGCCCGTGCGAGGTGGGTCTTCCGTGCCGCCGAGGCGGCGTGTCCGCAGTCTCCGGGCCGGCGCTTTTTCCCCCTTCCCAGCTCAGCCACTTCCCACCGTCCGCGAAAGGACGTTTCCGTATGACCATTGCACTCGACCGTCCCCCCGTCCAACAGCAGCCCCCGGCGGCCCAGCTCGTCACCGGTGTCCTCGACATCGACGCGGGCGGAAAGGGCCACCTGCGCGCCGGCCACTGCCTGCCCTCCCCCTCGGACCCTCAGGTCTCCGCCGCCCTGATCCGCCGCCACGGCCTGCGCCGGGGCGACCTGGTCGACGGCGTGCACGGCGCGCAGCGTGCCGTGACGGAGGTGGCGCGCGTCAACGGCCGGACCCCGGACGCGCTCCGGGGCCGCCGCCACTTCCGCGACCTGACCCCGCTGCACCCGCGCGAGCGGCTCCGCCTCGAACACCCCGCCTCCGGCCTGACCGGGCGTGTCGCCGACCTGTTCGCGCCGGTCGGCAAGGGACAGCGCGGACTCGTCGTGGCCCCGCCCAAGACCGGCAAGACCGTGCTGATCCAGCAGATCGCGGCCGCCGTCACCGCCAACCACCCGGAGTGCCGGCTGATGGTGGTGCTGCTGGACGAACGTCCTGAGGAGGTCACCGACATGCGCCGCTCCGTGCGCGGCGAGGTGTTCGCCTCGACCTTCGACCGGACGCCGCGGGAGCACATAGCCCTCGCCGACCTCGTCGTCGAGCGGGCCAGGCGGCTCGTCGAGGCCGGGGAGGACGTCGTCGTCCTGCTCGACTCCCTGACCCGGCTGTGCCGGGCCCACAACAACGCGGCCGCCGCCGGTGGCCGAACCCTCAGCGGCGGCGTCGACGCGGCCGCGCTGCACGGCCCCAAGCGGCTCTTCGGCGCCGCACGCCTGGCCGAGGAGGGCGGCTCGCTGACCATCCTCGCCACAGCCCTGGTGGAGACCGGCTCCCGGGCCGACGACTTCTTCTACGAGGAGCTGAAGGGGACCGGCAACATGGAGCTGCACCTGAGCCGCGAGCTCGCCGCCCGCCGGCTCTTCCCGGCCGTCGACCTCAACCGCTCCGGCACCCGCCGTGAGGAACTCCTGCACTCCCCGGCGGAGTTGACGGCGGTCCACGGTCTGCGCCGGGCCCTGCAGGTCCGCGACGACCGGGCCGATCTGGAGACTCTGCTGAACCGTCTGCGCGAGACCCCCGACAACGCGACGTTCCTGCGCCGGGTCCGGCCGACGCTGCCCAAGGGCTGACCCGGACCGTCCGGCCGTCCGGTGCGTGCCGGCGCGCCCTGCGCGCCGGGCCGGTGTCCGTGCCCGCCCGCGGCCGCCGCATCCGGTACTGGCGGGCCATCGCGCCCGGCGGGCCGTGCCACGCCCCGGCCCGTCAGCCCGTTGTCCGTCGGCTGCCCGGCACCGTGTCACCTCCGTCCGACCACGGGCGTCGATGTCGGCGGGCCCGTGCCGCGTCCTGCCCGGCGGGCCGTGTCCGCCCGTGTGCTCCGAGCGGGCGTGCGCCTCACGCATACGAGTGCTCCCGCCCCCCGTTCGGCCCCGGCCGTGTCAGCCCGGTCCCCCAGTTCTCCCTACGTTCTCGGTATGACGATTGGCTTTGCATTCCGGACGGCCGTGACGGTCTGCGCCGCGTGTACGGCGGGTGTTCTGGCGCTCGCGCCGCCGGGCGCGGCAGCGGGCCGTGTCGGTGCGGCGGGGCCCGTCCCGGGCCGGCCCGGGTCGGGATCCACCGCACCGACACGGCCGAAGGACGCGGTACCGCTGCCGTCGCTGCTCCAGCACTCCGGAACCCAGGTCCGGCCGCACGCCGAAGCGCCCGACCTGCCCGATCTCTCCGCGCTGTCGTGGCTGGTGGCCGACGCCGACAGCGGCGAGGTGCTCGCCGCGCACGACGCCCACCTGCCACTGCCCCCCGCCAGCACGCTCAAGACCCTGTTCGCCCTCACCGTGCTGCCCGTCCTGCCCAGTGGGCTGCGGCACACGGTCACGACGAAGGACCTGGAAGGCATCGGCGCCGGCAGCAGCCTGGTCGGGATCGCCCCGGGGCTGACGTACAGCGTGGCCGATCTGTGGCGCGGGGTCTTCCTGCACTCCGGCAACGACGCGGTGCACGTACTGGCCCGGCTCAACGGCGGCTGGAACCACACGGCCCGGCAGATGGAGGTCAGGGCCCGCTCCCTGGGCGCCCTCGACACCCACGTCGTCTCGCCCGACGGCTACGACGCCGACGGACAGGTGTCCTCCGCGTACGACCTGGCCCTGTTCGGGCAGGCGGGGCTGCACAACGCCGACTTCGCCGACTACTGCTCCACGGCGTACTCCCTGTTCCCCGGTTACACGGGCTCGTTCGGCATCCGGAACACCAACCGGCTGCTGACCGGGGCGGACGGGGTGGAGCCGTATCCGGGCCTGCTCGGGATCAAGAACGGCTACACCAGCAAGGCGGGCAACACACTCGTCGCCGCGGCCCGGCAGAACGGGCGGACCCTGGTGGCGACCGTGATGAACCCTCAGGAGGGCGACGGGCTCCGGGTGTACGAGGAGACCCGCGAGTTGCTCGACTGGGGGTTCGCCGCCGCCGGCCACGTCGATCCTGTCGGGTCACTGAACGCCCAGCGGCCCGCGGTGAGCCCCCGCCCGCGCTCAGGGCCGGCCCGCCGCCCTGCCCCGCCGTCCGCCCCACCGGACGTGGCCGCCGAGCAGTCGGACTGGCCGGAGACGGGCGCGATCGCGGGCGCCGCCGGGCTGAGTGCGGGAGCGGTGTGCCTGGCGCTGCGACGCAGGGCCGGCAGGGCGGCACCGCGCCGCTGACCGGGCGTCGGCGGGACGCCCCGGACCCGCGACGGACCCGGGGAGGGGACCACGGGGCGCGCGGGGGCCCGGGCACCGGCCGCGCACCCAGCGGAGGAGCGCCGGTCAGGCGTCGACGATCCCCGTCCCCAGCAGGCCGAGAAGCAGTACGCCGATGACGATCCGGTACACGACGAAGGCGTTGAAGGAGTGCTTGGCGACGAACTTCAGCAGCCAGGCGATGGAGGCGTACGCCACCACGAAGGAGACGACCGTGCCGACGGCCAGCGGCACCGCGCCCGCGCCCGTCCCCAGCGCGTCCTTCAGTTCGTACAGGCCGGCACCGGTCAGGGCGGGGATCCCCAGGAAGAAGGACAGCCGGGTGGCGGCCACGCGGTCGAGGTCGAGGACGAGCGCGGTGGACATGGTGGCGCCGGAACGGGAGAAGCCGGGGAAGAGCAGGGCGAGGATCTGGGAACTGCCGACCAGCATCGCGTCCTTGAAGGAGGTGTCGTCCTCACCCCGCTTGTGCCGGCCCATCTGGTCCGCCGCCCACATCACACCGCTGCCGACGATCAGCGACCCGGCGACCACCCACAGGGAGGCGAGCGGGCCCTCGATGAGGGGCTTGGCGGCAAGACCGACGACGACGATCGGAAGAGTGGCGTAGATCACCCACCAGGCGAACTTGTAGTCGTGGTGGTAGCGCTCCTCCCGGTCGCGCAGTCCCCGGAACCAGGCCGAGACGATGCGAACGATGTCCTTGAAGAAGTACACGAGCACGGCGGCGATGGCGCCGACCTGGATGACGGCGGAGAAGCCGACGACGGCGTCGTCGTCGACGGGGATCCCCATCAGCCCCTCCGTGATCTTCAGGTGGCCGGTGGAGGAGACGGGGAGGAATTCTGTCACCCCCTCGACGGCTCCGAGGATGACGGCCTGACCGACGGAGATGGCGCTCATGGGATCCAGATTCTGCTCGGGTGGGTCGACAGTGCTGAAGGCAGTCTTACTACGCCGGGGTGAGTGTCTCGCACCCCCGCCCCGGCACTGCGACCGGTAGGGCCCCGGCGGACGCGGCGCCGTGCCCGGCGCCGTCGCCACACCGGCGCCGACGTTCGCGGCGGCGCGGCACCCGGCCCGGGGCCCGTCCGGCCGCACGGCCCGTGGGAGCGGGCCGGACCTTCACAACGACTTCTCACCCTTCCCGTCCGTTGTGCCCGGATTCGCCCTGACGGCGCGTGCCGGACGATCTCACGACCCGCGTGCCGGACGACCTCACGGCCGTGGCGGATCACACATCCCTCGGCGGCCGGTCGTCCGGCCGGGGCGGTACGACGCGCACACGCTCCCCTCAGGCCGGTGCCGGGCACACCGCCACGCCCCGCTCCCACAGGCTGCCGAGCACCAGGCTGCCGCCCGTCGCACAGACGCCGGTGACCATGCGGAAGCGGGGGCGCCGGCAGGTGAGGTGGTGCACGATCCGGCCCTCGTCGTCGACCGCGAGGACGCCGGTCGCGCCGAAGGGCCGGTACGGCGCGTGGACGGCGAACCGGGCGGCGGCGTGCCGCAGGGCGGGACGACCGCGGTGCAGCAGCTCCAGCGGGGGCACGCGCGGCCCGGCCAGCGCCACCCAGATCGGCCCGCCGCCGCCTGCGCGCCAGAGGTTGTCGGGCATGCCGGGCAGGTCCTCGGCGAAGGGCTCGCCGGCACCGGCGCGCGGGCCGGTGAGCCAGTAGCGGATGAGCCGGCGGGCACCGGTCTCCGCGAGGACGAGGAACGCCTCGCCCGCACCGGCGGCCAGCCCGTTGGCGAACTGCAGCCCCTCCAGCAGCACCTCGGGTGGGCCACCGTCGGGCGGGAGCCGCAGCAGCCGTCCGGTGCCGACGTGCTCGACGATGTCGGCGAGCCAGTGTTCCAAGGGGTGGGAGCGGGAGGACACGGTGACGTACACGCTGCCGTCGGACAGGGCGACGGCGTTGCTGCAGAACCGCAGCCCCTCCCCCGCCACCGTGGCGGCGACCACGTGGACGGCGCGGTCCGGGCCGACGCGCAGCAGCCCCCGCACGGCGTCGCACACCAGCAGACCGCCGTCGGGGAGCGGTTCGAGGCCGAGCGGCCTGCCACCGGTGTCGGCCAGCACCTCGATCCGGGGCCCGGCCGGGTCGGTCAGGCCGTCGAGGCGCAGGATGCGGCCGTCCGCCACGCCGGTGAGCACCCGGCCGCGGCCGTCCACCACGACGTCTTCGGGGCCGTGGCCGCCGACCGGGACGTACCGGAGGGGGACGAGAGGCGTGGGACGGTCCATGGCGCCTGCCCTTCGTGTCGTACGGCCTGGCCGCCCGAGGGTTGTACCCGCCCCTCTGTTCGCCGAAGCGGGTCACCGGGGTCGCGGAGGTGCGGCAGGGGTCTCACGGACGCCGCGTGCGATGCCGGGTGTGCGCCGCACGGGCAGGCGCCCGCCCGGGAGAGCGCCCGCGCACGAGGGCGCGCGCACCGGGGCAACCGTGCTCCGCCGGACTCGCGCATGGCTGGACCGGAAGACACGCGGGCCGTCACGCGCCGGCCGTCGCCGCCGGACACCGCGGGCGGACACGTGCGGCCGGACTCCGGCCGGTCACCGCGCGCCGGCGCAGGGCAGGCCCGCGCCGGCCTCGGTTCGCCTCGCCGCGTCCGCTGCCGGGAGGTCCGCACCGGCGCCCACGCCTCCCGCCCCGCCGGTGACGCCACGCCGCCCCGGCGGTGACGGGCGCCCGGGCCGGGGGCACCGGCGCCCGGGGAGGCGGCCGATACGGCGGCCGGAAGGCCGCTCACCAGCCCTTCTCGAACAGCCGGGCGACTTCCGCGATGCGCACTTCGTCGCGGCTGTAGCGCGTACGACGGCGGACCCGCCGGGTACGCAGCAGGCCGAGGTCGACGAGCAGGCCGAGGTGCCGTTCGGCGACCCGCCGGGTCACTCCGAGCTTCGCGGCGACCGCGCGGGCCGTGACGCCGTCCTCGGCGGGGTCGCCGTTCCGCTGCCGGGGGAAGTGGGTGGCCGGGTCCTTCAGCCACTCCAGGACGGCCAGCCGCAGCGGGCCCTGGGGGGTCTCCGGCATCCCTGCCTCCTCCGCGTCGAAGCCGCGTCGCCCTCGCTCCCCCACACTGTCGCGCAGGCGGTCGCGAGGCGGTGCCGATTGCGGTCGATTCGGTCGTCCCGCACGCGGTACCCGGGGTTTTCCAGACGAGATCACCCCTCACGAGGTGAAGACCATGGCAACCTCACCCAAGTCGTCCCACTCGTCCATGGAGACGCACCCCGACATAGTCGAGATGCGCCACCGCCACGAGATGGCCGAGCGTGCGACGAGCACACCGCAGGGGCAGGCCACCGGGACGCTGGCCTTCCTCACCGGCATCTACCTGGCCGCGTCACCCTGGATCACGGGTTTCAACAACCTGTCCACCCTGGCCGTGACCAACCTGCTGACCGGTATCGCCTACGCGCTCCTGATGAGCGGCGGATTCGGCCGCGCCTACGAGCGGACGCACAGCATGGC
>NZ_JBSFNN010000047.1:0-50435 GCF_053587115.1 Streptomyces sp. NPDC003697 | reverse complement strand
CGGGACGGAGTCCCGCAGGCCCAGGAGCGCAGCGGACGGTCCGAAATGCGATCACTCGTTCGCGGGACTTCGGCATATAGGGGCGATTTAGTGACAAGCCTCCCGTCGGCCGCCGAAAACGGCCAGGAAATCGCACCCCTCACACGAAGGACTTCGCCCATGAGCTTCATCCAGACCGGCAAGGTCGACCTGAGGTCCGACGACCCCATCGAGACGAGCGGCGGTAACACCTCGACCTTCACGCGCGTCACGTTCCCCAGCCCGTTCCCGCCGGGTTCCAACGTCGTCGTCTTCCCGCTGACCCAGACCTTCAACGGTCCAGAGACGCCAGGCATCCGCGTCCACGACGTCACCAACACGGGCTTCCTCATCCGTCTCAACGAGGTGTACGCCGGCGCCACCAAGAGCGACGGCAAGCACACCACCGAAACCATCGGCTGGCTGGCCGCGACCGTCTGACGCACACGGTCCGGCCCGGCGCAGGTATCCCGCCTCTTCAAACGGACCCGGCCAGAGCACTACGCGCCGACTGAGGCGGTTGCCGTCAAATACTGCCGTCAAGGCAAAAGCCGGAGGCCCTAAGGAGTGATCCTTAAGGCCTCTGGTCAGCTGTGCACTCGGCAGGATTCGAACCTGCAACCTTCTGATCCGTAGTCAGATGCTCTATCCGTTAAGCTACGAGTGCTTGTTCTGTTTTTCGTCTTCGCTCCCGGCTCCTTCGACCCGCTCGCGGCGACAGGAAGAACATTACATGACTGCCGCCGCCATGTGAAATCCGTTCCGCACACCCCTTGTGACCTGCGGAAACGTCCAGTGAGGTGGTCTCGGTGGTGCCTGCGGGCGGGGCGCTGGGGCGGTGCGGAGTCGGTCGCCCAGGCAGTCGCTGCCGGCCCGGCTCCGCACAAAAGGTCCCGGCATCGCACACGCGCCGAAGCCCCGGTCCGCGGACCGGGGCTTCGGTGATCATGCGCGGAGGCGGAGGGATTTGAACCCTCGATGGGCTTTAAGGCCCAAACCGCATTAGCAGTGCGGCGCCATAGACCGGACTAGGCGACGCCTCCAGCACAACCGCTCACGCAAGCGCGCGAGTGGTGCGTGCAGATGATGACACAGTCGAGCGGGGTGTCACCAATCGACGTCCACGGTACTAGGCAGGCAGGCCGCAGGGCAAAGGCCTTCGCGTCGTGGCGCCGTACGCAACGTTCCGGGGCGCGAGCCGTTGGTCCGGGCATGATCCAGGTCAGCTCCCCCACACCCGGGGCCGCCGCGCGCGGGCCCCTGCGGCGCCTCCTCCTCGGTGCGTCCGCCCCCGTCGCCCTCCTCGCCTCGGTGTGCGCCGTGCCCGCCGCCTCCGCCGCCGCGCCCCCGCCCGGCCCGGACGGCGGCCGGGCCGGCGACCACCTCACGGTCACCGTCCGGCACGCCGGCGACGGCCGGGACGGGACGTACGAGGTGTACTGCCACCCCGACCGCGGCAGGCACCCGGACGTGCGGGGAGCCTGCGGCGCCCTGGACCGGAACAGCCGGTGGGGCCGCGACACCTTCGCGCCGGTGCCGGAGGGCAGCGTCTGCACCATGGAGTACGGGGGACCCGCCACCGCCCACGTCACCGGGACGTGGTCCGGGCGCCCCGTCGACACGACGTACGACCGGAGCAACGGCTGCCAGATCGACCGCTGGAACCGGCTGGTGCCGCTGCTGCCCGACATGGGGGCGGGGCGTAGGGGGCCCGGGCCGGTGGGGGTGGTCCCGGCGGCAGCCGCCGCAAGCCCCGGCGGGTCCCGGCCGACCCGCCGCAGGGCGTGCGCACGGCTCCGGGACCGCGACGGCAAACGGCCCGTAAAAATCCCGCGAAGGTCCTGCGAAGCGGCGGGAGAGCCCGCCGGGAAGGCGGAGCGAACGGTCACGCGTTCCCCGTCACTTCGTCGTGCGACCTCCTCCTCAACCCGCGTCGCGAGCCGACCGCAGCGCATAGACTCCCTCGCGTGACACGCCGGGGACCGGTTGGCAAGATGGCCCCCGCGGTCGGCAAGGTGCGGTAACAGGGAGGAAGCGTCTCGTGAGCAGCAGGCCATCCCGAGGCGCTGCTCGCCTCGCTGCCATACTCGACGCGCTGCCCGACGCGTTGGTGCTGGTCAACGCCAACGGGACCGTCGTCAACGCCAACACCATCGCGCTGGAGGCCTTCGAGGCGCCGGGGACCGCCCTCGTCGGGCGGGGGCTGCTCGACCTGCTGCCGCAGTTCGACTCCAAGCTGATCCCGGGGTCCATGCGGCGCCCCGACCACATCGATCCGCGGGCGCGTACCAAGCCGACGCGGATGACGGCGCGGCGGACCGACGGCACCGAGTTCCCGGTCGAGGTCACGAGCGCGAACCTGGAGAACGGCCAGCAGGCCTACGACGGCTACGGCTACACCGGCGACGAACTGCTGATGCTGGTCGTGCGCGACCTGTCCGGCACCGTCGACACCGAGGCCGAGCTGGCGCGTTCGCAGCGGCAGACGGAGATGATCCTGCGGGCCGCGTCGGAGGGCGTCGTCGGCACCGACACCGACGGCCGAATCGTCCTCGTCAACCCCGCCGCCGCCCAGATCCTGGGCTACCGGGCCGGTGAGCTCGGGGGCCGCGAGCTGCACACCCTCGTCCTGCACTCCCGCGCCGACGGATCGCCCTTCCCGTACGAGGAGTCACCGCTCGCCGACACCCTGCGCTCCGGGCGCAAGCACCGGGTGCGCGGCCAGGTGCTGTGGTCCAAGAGCGGCGACAAGGTGCCGGTCGACCTGACCACCGCGCCCGTGCGCGACGGGGACCAGCTCGTCGGGGCCGTGATGACCTTCACCGACCGGCGCCCCTACGACGCGCTCGCCGAGGAGAAGACCGACGTCGAGAAGCGGCACGCCGAGGAGCTGGAACAGCTCGCCGAGGAACACGCCTCCGAACTCACCGGCCTGCGCCGGCAGCACGCCACCGAGATCGAGGACCTCACCGAACGGCACGCCGAGGAACTCGCCGCGAACGAGGAGCGGTACGCCGCGCTCGGCGAGCGGGAGAAGGACCGCTACGAGGCCCTGGCCGCCCGGCACGAGCAGCTGCTGACCCTGCTCGCACGGTCGCTGCGCGGTCCGCTGGACGAGCTGCGCCGCGAACTGGCCGCCCTCGCCGCCGACGACGCCGGTCAGCTGTGGCCCGAGGCCAACCAGGTGCTGCACCACCTCTCGGCCGGCTACTCGCGGATCACGACGCTCATCGACAACGTCCTCGGATACCAGCGCCTCGACGCCGGCAGCGAGGGGATCACTCGGACGAAGGTGATGCTCGACGCGGTCGTCGCCGCCGGCGTCGAAGGGGCCGTCGAGCTGGTCGGCCCGGGGCGGGTGCAGTTCGCCGTGCACGCGCCGCCCATCGAGGCCGAGGTCGATCCGCAGCGGCTCGCGACCGCGCTCGCGCACCTCGTCGCGGACGTCGCCGGCGTCGACGCGACCGGCAACGCGCCCGTGTCGGCGGGCGGATACATGGACAACACCGTCGTGGTGGCCGCGGCGCAGCGCGGCGAGGTGGTACGCATCGAGGTGCGCGGGCCGTACACCGGGGGAGACCCGGTGCACGAACCGATCGTGCGCGGGATCGTGCGGGCGCACGGTGGCGTGCTGCAGACGCACGAGGTGCCGGGGATGAGCGGCAACGCGTACGTGCTCGAGGTGCCTCTCGGCGGCGGGGCGGGTGCCGTGGTGGCCGCGCCCGGCGCCGTGCCGGCGCAGGACGCAGGTCAGGATCACGGCCAGGGGTTCGGTGAGGATCCGGCCGCCTTGGGCGGTCCCGGTGCCGGGCAGGGTGTCTCCGCGGAGGTCGCCGTTCCCGAACCGGCCTCGGCCCGTGGACGGCGGCGGGCCCGGCGGGCCTCCACGGACGCGTTCCTGGAGGCAGACGGCGAGAGCGACGCAGACGGCGAGGGCGCGCAGTCGGCGCCGACCGGGCGGCGCAGGAGGCGCGCGGCCGGCCCGGCCCCGGAGGCGGAACCCGTACCGGCTCAGGACGCCGACGGCTCCGGTGGCACCGGGCGACGGCGCGGGAGGCCCGCGGACGGCGCGGGCGTGGCCGAGGGCGCCGTCGTCATGGCGGGCGAACACGCGGCGGGCACCGCGGCGGCGGGCACCGGCCTCGGCGGGACGGTGCCGCCGCAGGGAGTGCCCGCGCCCACCGGACGGCGGGCCCCGCACGACGGCGGCGAGCCGCACGCGCTGCCCCCGGCCCGGCCGGCCGCCCCCGAAGGGGCGGGCGGCCCCGACGGCGAGGCCGCGCAGCCGACCGGGCGCCGTCGGCGTGCCCTCGCCGCGGCGACCGAGCGGGCCGCCGCGCAGGACGCGGCCCCGCGCACGGTCTTCGCCCTGCCGCCCGCCGAGGCGGACCGGCCCTCCGGCCCCGGCCCCCAGCAGGTCCGGCCGGGACAGCCCGCCCCGGCCGGACAGCCGGCGCAGCCGCAGGTGCAGGTGCCGCCCCAGGTGGCCCCGGTCGACGCCGTGGCCGACGCGGGCCGGCACGACGCCGTGCCCCAGGACCAGACCGACGACCACACCCCGCCGCAGCCGCATCCGGCGAGCGCGCCGACGGGGCGCCGCCGCCGTGCGGTGGCCCAGCCCTCCGGGGCGGCCGGCGTGCCCGCGCAGGCGGGTCCCGTCACGGGCGCGGAGGGTCAGGGCCTGCCGGGCGCCGAGGTCCGGCCCGGCGTGCCGGGGCAGGGCGGTGCGGTTGCCCAGCAGGGCGGTCCGGCCGCGCCGAGGCCGCAGATGCCGCAGGCGCAACCGATGCCTCAGGGACAGCAGGTCCCTCAAGGACGGCCGGGTCAGATGGCCGCCGCCGTCCCGGCGCAGGGCGCCGCGGGGCAGCCCGCGCCCGCCGCGCAGGCGGTGCCGCCGGCCGATGTGCGGGTTCCCGGTCAGCCGGTACCGGCACCGGGGCAGGCGGCCCTCGGACAGGCGGTTCCCGTCGCGGCACAGGTGCCTCCGGGTCAGCCGGTCCCGATGCAGATGACACCCGGACAGCCGGTCCCGGCGCCGCAGGTTCCGGGGCAACCGGCTCCGGCACAGGTGCCTCCGGGTCAGCCGGTCCCGATGCAGATGACACCCGGACAGCCGGTCCCGGCGCCGCAGGTTCCGGGGCAACCGGCTCCGGTCCAGCAGATGCCGGGGCAGCCGGTTCCGCCGGTGCCGGGGCCGCCCGCTCAGGGAGCCGGTCCCGCCCCCGCGCCGAACGCCGCCGCTCCGGCGCGGACGCCGGCCGCCCAGCCCCTTCCCGGGCAGGGCGCACAGGTCCCCGCCGCACCGGCGCAGGCCTCCCCCGGTCAGACCGTGCCGGGCGGGCCCGTTCCGGCGCAGGGTGCTCCTGCCCGGAGCGTCCCCGCCCAGGGCCTCCCCGCCGCGCAGCCGGCGCCCGGCGCGGGTACTCCCGTCCCGCAGCAGTGTCCCGGCGCCGGAGACACCACCGGCATCCCCGGCACGCCGGGCGGTGTCACTCCCGTACCGCCGCACGGCGCCCCCGCGCCCCTACCGCAGAACGGCGCCCCGCACCCCGTCCCGCCGAACGCACCCGGCGTCCCGGTGGCTCCGCCCGCACCCGGCGTCCCGGTGGCTCCGCCCGCACCCGGCGTCCCGGTCCCGCCGGCCCAGGGCGCTGCCACGCCCGCGCCCGGCACGCCGCTGCCGCCCGAGCAGGCGTCAGCGACGGGGCAGGCGGTCGCACCGCCCGCCGGGCAGCACGCCGGCGTGCCTCCCCGTGCGGCCCAGCCGCTCCCGGCGGAGGCCGCCCCACAGGGCGACCCCAACTCCACCCAGGGGCGGGCGATAAGCGTGCGCACCCTGGGTCAGGGTGTGCCGTTCAGCCGGCAGGCCGCGCAGGCCCAGGCGCCGCACCCCGCCTCCGCCACGCCGCCTCCCCACGCCACCGGCGGTTCCGGCCGTCGCCGCAAGCTGGGCACGCGGCCCGACCCGGCCGCCGGACAGCCGGATCAGCGGTCCGGGGCCGCCCGTCCGCAGCCACCGGCCGAACAGACCCCGGCGCCGGCATCCCTGGCCGGGCAGTCCCGGCTCGCGCCGGGCACCGAGGGCGCCGGGCGGTCGTACGCGATAGGAGCCCCGGACGTGAACGCCGCCGAGGGGCCCGAGCCCCTGGACGGTCCGGGCGGCGCCGTGGAGATCGCCGACACCCCGCGGCCGCAGCCGATGGACGACGAACTGCCGCCGGAGCCACTGGACAACCCGCGGCGGCTGCTGGTGTGGCCCGCGCCGGACGTGAACACCCAGCAGGCGCTGAGCGACCGCGGCTACCGGCCCGTGATCGTGCACTCGCGCGAGGAGGTGGACGCGCAGATCGCCGCGTTCCCGGCCGCGCTGTTCGTCGACCCGCTGACCGGGCCGATCACGCGCACCGCGCTGCAGTCCCTGCGGCGGGCGGCGGTCGCGGCGGAGGTTCCGGTGCTGGTCACGGCCGGACTCGGGCAGGCGACGCGCGAGGCCGCGTACGGGGCCGACCCGGCCGTCCTGCTGAAGGCGCTGGCGCCGCGGGACAGTGAGCAGCACCCGCCGCGCGTCCTGCTGATCGAGGAGCACGCGGAGATCGCGCTGGCCCTGACGGCGACGCTGGAGCGGCGCGGGATGCAGGTGGCGCGGGCGGCGAGCGACGCCGACGCGGTGACGCTGGCCGGGCAGTTCCGGCCGAACCTGGTCGTGATGGATCTGATGCAGGTGCACCGGCGCCGGGCCGGGATCGTCGACTGGCTGCGCGCGAACGGGCAGCTCAACCGCACCCCGCTGGTCGTCTACACGGCCGCCGTCGACCCGGCCGACCTGCCGCGGCTGGCCTCCGGCGAGACGGTGCTGTTCCTCGCGGAGCGGTCCACCAGCGGCGAGGTGCAGGACCGGATCGTCGACCTGCTGGCCCGGATCGGCACCAACTGAGCAACCGAACCCGTCGGCCGGCCGGGAACCGGCCGGCCGTCGGTGGTCCGGCTCCCGGCGGCCGCCCGACGGCTGCGCCACGACGTCCATGCCAGGACGGCACGGCTGAGCCCACCATTCGTGCCGCCGCCCCGGCACGGACGTACGGGGCGGCCTCATACCGCGCGCCCGGCACGGACGTGCGCTGCGCCCCCGACGGCGGCACCGCGGACATCCACGCCGGGCCGACACGGCCGGTCCGCGCCGACCGCGCCGCGCCCGCACGGACGTGCGCCGCGGTCTCACGCCGCGCGCCCCGCACGGCGGCGCAACGGCGGCCATGCCGCCGCCCGGCACGGGCGTGCGCCGCGGCGCCCTGCCCCTACAGCCGGGTGACGTCCAGGTCCCCGGACGCGTACTGCCTGCGCAGCACCTTCTTGTCGAACTTGCCGACGCTGGTCTTCGGCACCGCCTCGATCACCGTCCAGCGCTCCGGGAGCTGCCACTTGGCGATCCTCCCCTCCTCCAGGAGGAAGGTCCGCAGGGTCTGGAAGTCGGCGCTGGCGCCCTCCTTCAGCACGACCGTGGCCAAGGGGCGCTCGCCCCACTTGTCGTCGGGTACGGCGACGACGGCGGCCTCGGCGACGGCCGGGTGGGACATCAGGGCGTTCTCCAGCTCGACGGAGGAGATCCACTCGCCGCCCGACTTGATGACGTCCTTGGCCCGGTCGGTGAGGGTGAGGAAGCCGTCGGGGCTGATGGTGCCGACGTCGCCCGTCTTCAGCCAGCCGTCCTCGCTGAACTTGTCGGCGGGGCGCAGCGGTTCGGCGTCGGGGCCGTTGTAGTACGCGCCGGCGATCCACGGGCCCCGGACCTCCAGCTCGCCGGCCGACTCGCCGTCCCAGGGCAGGCGTACGCCGCCGGGGCCGGTCAGCCGGGCCTCGACGCCGGCCGGGAAGCGGCCCTGGGTGAGCCGGTAGGCGAACTCCTCCTGCGTGCCGACGGCGTGGGCCGGCGGGCGGGCCACCGTGCCGAGCGGGGAGGTCTCCGTCATGCCCCAGGCGTGGCAGACCCGCATGCCGAGCTTGTCGAAGGCCTCCATGAGGGAGGGCGGGCAGGCCGAACCGCCGATGGTGACCTGGGTGAGGGAGCCGACGTCACGGGGCCGGGCGGTCAGCTCGGCGAGCAGGCCCTGCCAGATGGTCGGGACGGCGGCGGCGTGGGTGGGCTGCTCCTGCTCGATCATCTCGGCGAGCGGGGCGGGCTGGAGGAAACGGTCCGGCATGAGCATGTTGACGCCGGTCATGAAGGTGGCGTGCGGCAGGCCCCAGGCGTTCACGTGGAACTGGGGGACGACCACGAGCGAGGTGTCCTGGTCGCTCAGGCCCATGGACTGGGTCATGTTGACCTGCATGGAGTGCAGATAGACCGAGCGGTGGCTGTAGACGACGCCCTTGGGGTCTCCGGTGGTGCCGGAGGTGTAGCACATGGAGGCGGCCTGGCGCTCGTCCAGCTCGGGCCAGTCGTACGCGGTCGGCCTGCCGGCGACGAGTTCCTCGTACTCGTGCACCTGGACGGCGGCCCCCGCGAGCAGGGAACGGTCGCCCGGGCCGGTGACGACGACGTGCTCGACCGTGGTCAGCTGCGGCAGCAGCGGGGCGAGCAGCGGCAGCAGGGAACCGTTGGCGATGACGACCCGGTCGGCCGCGTGGTTGACGATCCAGGCCAGCTGCTCGGCCGGGAGGCGGAGGTTCAGCGTGTGCAGGACCGCGCCCATGGACGGAATCGCGAAGTACGCCTCGACGTGCTCGGCGTTGTTCCACATCAGGGTGGCCACCCGCTCGTCGTCGACGACGCCGAGGTCATCGCGCAGGGCGTGGGCCAGCTGGGCGGCGCGGGCGCCGACCTCGGCGAAGGAGCGGCGGTGCGGCTCCCCGTCTCCCGTCCAGGTGATCACCTGTGATGCACCGTGGATCGTCGACCCGTGGGTCAGGATCCTGGAGATCAGCAGCGGTACGTCCTGCATGGTGCTCAGCACGGCGTCCTCCCGGGGCGGCATCGCCTACGCGGTGGTCAGGGGGTCGCGCTGATTCTGCGCACATACCGCGCGGTATGTCACTAGGGAAGGGTGATCGATCACGTGACGTTCTGCACGGACCGCCCGCGGGCACGGGCGGCGCCGGCACGTCACCGGCACTCGAGCCCCAGCTCGGGATCGTCGCGCAGCTTGCCGAGCGCCCGCGACACCGCGGACTTCACCGTCCCGACGGACACCCCGAGCACCTCGGCCGTCTGCACCTCGGAGAGGTCCTCGTAGTACCTGAGGACGACCATCGCCCGCTGCCGGGCGGGCAGCTTCATGATCGCCCGCCACATGGCGTCCCGCAGTGCCTGCTGCTCGGCCGGGTCGGTGCCGCCGGGCACGGGGTCCGGTTCGGGCAGTTCCCCGCACGCGAACTCGTCGACCTTGCGCTTGCGCCACTGGGACGTGCGCGTGTTCAGCAGCGCGCGGCGCACGTAGCCGTCCAGCGCCCGGTGGTCCTCGATCCGGTCCCAGGCCGCGTACGTCTTGGTGAGCGCGGTCTGCAGCAGGTCCTCCGCGTCGCTCGGGTTGGCGGTCAGCGACCGGGCGGTGCGCAGCAGCACGGGCTGCCTGGCCCTGACGTACGACGAGAACGACGGATGGGCCAGGGCCCGCGCCGTCGGTACGGCGGCGTTCGACGCGCTGGTGCAGACGGGTGGGGTCATGGCTTCACGCTATGAGCGGCGCCCGCCCCGGCGGATCGCCCGCAGGTCCCGAAGCCGGGTCCCCCTCAGGTTGTAGGGGCGAGGGCGGCCCGACCTCCTGTAGGTGGACCCGGCGGCGGCGCCTCCTCAGGGGTTGCCCGGGCTGAGCCGACCGGACGCACCGGGAACCACGGCAGGTCCACCCGCCGCACCGGCCCGCGCACGCCCCGCCCCGGCCCGTCCGCGCGGCGCCGACCGAGGCGCTTCGGGCGCCCGGCACCAAGGGTCGGCGCCAGGCGGGGCAGGAGGCGAACCGTTCCGGCACAGGAGGGCCGGCCCGCACTCCGGGACGCGCCGCGAGCCCCACCCCTTCCCATTTTCGAACGCCTGTACGACTATGGAGTCATGGCCACCATCGACCGGCAGGCCACGACGCTGGCCCTCGCGCACGCCCTGTCAGCCGCCGAACGCGGGCTGGCCGTCATCCCCCTGTCCCGGACGAAACTCCCGGCCCTGCGCTCCCCCCATCGCGACGACCCCGGCGCCGCGCCCTGCCACGGCGAGTGCGGCCGCCTCGGCCACGGGGTGTACGACGCCTCCACCGACCCCGCGCGCATCCGCGAACTGTTCGCCGCCGCCCCCTGGGCCACCGGCTACGGCATCGCCTGCGGACTGCCGCCCCACCATCTGATCGGCATCGACCTCGACGTCAAGGGCGGCACGGACGCCCCGGCGGCCCTGCGTGAACTCGCCCTGCGCCACCTGTTCACGATCCCGCCGACCGTCGTCGTGCTGACCCCGAGCGGCGGCCGGCACCTCTGGCTGAGCGGTCCGCCGCACGTCGTCGTCCCCAACTCCGCCGGGCGGCTGGCCCCGGGCATCGACATCCGCGGCGCGGGCGGCTATCTCGTCGGGCCCGGGTCCCGCACCGGCCACGGGGTGTACACCACCGCGCCCCGCACCGCCCGCCTCGTGCCCGCGCCCTGCCCACGGTCCCTGCTGCGGCTGCTGCTGCCACCGCCCCGCGGACCGCACCGGCACACCACGCCGGCGTCGGAGTCGGCGGGCCGGCACGGTCACGGCCTGGTGCAGTTCGTCCTCGGGGCCCACGAGGGTCAGCGCAACACTCGTCTGTACTGGGCCGCGTGCCGGGCCTACGAGGACGGAATCGGCCCGGCCCTGACCGGCCCGCTGGTCGAGGCCGCCCTCCACACCGGCCTGACCGAACGCGAGGCCCGAGCGACCATCGCCTCGGCGGCCCGCATGACGGGCCACCGCCCGTGAAACGCAGCGGCCTGATATCTGGTCGAGCGACCGGTCGACAGGCGAACCGCGCCCTGCGGGCCCGGGACAGCCGGCAGAAGCTGCCCCGAGCCCGTCCAGGGAGGGGGGATCTACTTCTTGCCGAGCATCTCGTTCATCTCGGTGATCTCGGCCGATTGGGACGTGACGATCGACTTCGCCAGCGTCGTGGCCGGACCATAGGCGCCCTTGGCCTGCTCGGTCCTCGCCATCGCGACGGCGCCCTGGTGGTGGCTGATCATCATCTGCAGGAACGCCTTGTCGAAGGCGTCACCGGACAGGCCCTTCAGCTCGGCCATGTCGTCGTCCGACATCATGCCGGGCATCGACGAGGCGGAGTGGTGCATGCCCGGCATGCTCTCCATGCCGGGCATGCCGTCGTCCGGGACCTTCTCGCCCCAGGCCTTCAGCCAGCCCGACATGGTGTTGATCTCCGGGTCCTGCGCCTGCCTGATCTTCGCGGCCAGGTCCTTCACCGACGGGGCCTTCGCCCGCGACGCAGCCAGGCCGGCCATGGCCACAGCCTGCCGGTGGTGCGGGATCATCTCCCGCGCGAACGACACGTCCTGCGTGTTGTGGCTGCCCTGCGCGACGGAAGCGGTTGCCGAGGGGTTGGCGGAGGACATCCCCGCCATGTCGTGGCCGGAGTGCCCGGAGGCGGCCGGCGAGCCGGAGCCGCTGCTGCCGCCGCAGGCAGTCAGCACCACTGCGGCGGTCGCAGCAGTGGCCAGCGCGGCAGTCCGGCGGATGAGGGAACGGCGAGATGCCATGAGAGTGCAGCTCCTTGAAGAGCCCGCGCATGCGCACGGGAGCAACGGATCGTGAGGTAGCCCGGAGCACGCCACCCCCAGCGGGAGGATGTCGTGCGGGCGTCTCTAGATCCGCAGGAGCTGCAGCTCGGACAGGTCCGGCGGTGCCCGGCCGTCGATCGTCCGCGCGACCCGGTTGCCGGAGTCCGTCCCGGCGGATTCACCGGAGACCACCGGCCACGGCAGCAGGGCGGGTGGCACGTAGGAAGCGGCCGTGTCCCCGGCCGCGCAGGTCCCGCCGGCATGGCCCATGGCCATCCCACCGTGACCCGCGTCTGACAGGTGCGGAACCGAGCTGCCGCCCGCATGAGCCGGCACCGCGTGGTGCTCGGCGCCGTCGAGAGCGGCCATCATGACGTGCTGTCCCGCTGAGGGTGACCCCGATGGCGACAGCGCGTGCATGGCCAGTACTCCAGCCACCACCGCCAGGACGAGCAGCAGCCGGCGGGCACGGTCCACCGCGAAGCCGGGGTGCGCGCTGACTGCCATGGTCCTCATCATAGGGACGCCGGGTGCCGCGCCCACTCAGAAGGCCTCCGATCGAGTTCGGCAGCCGCCGTTCCCGTCACGAGAAGGCAGCCGTGCCCCGTGCGCGCCCGACCGGGCGGGAAGCCACGGGGAACAGCGGACAGTCACGGCAGCCGGACAGGAGAACGGCCCCCGACCGAGATCCTGGTCAGGGGCCGTTCTCACACCTCATGCGGAGGCGGTGGGATTTGAACCCACGGTGACATCGCTGCCACGACGGTTTTCAAGACCGTTCCCTTCGGCCGCTCGGGCACGCCTCCCCGCGCCGCGCGTGATCGGCGGCGCGGGACAAGACTAACGGGTCGGCAGGCCCGCGTGGGGGGTCAGTTGTCGCCGACGCGGGACCCCAGGGTGAGCTCGGTGGTGTGCTCCTTGCCACCGCGCTCGTAGGTGACCTTGACCTTGTCGCCCGGCTGGTGGATCCAGATCTCGCCGATCAGGGTCGGGCCGGAGTCGATCACGCGATCGCCGAGCTTGATGATGACGTCGCCGGGCTTCAGGCCGGCCTTGTCGGCCGGGCCGTCGGCGTCGACCGGCGAGGCGCCGCTGACGCCCTGCTCGGTGATCTTCGCGCCGTTCGTCGCCTCCTCCAGGGAGACGGAGGCGCCGATCTTCGCGTAGACCGGCTTGCCGCTCTTGATCAGCTGCTGGGCGACGTACTTGGCCTGATTGATCGGGATGGCGAAGCCCAGACCGATCGAGCCCGACTGCCCCGAACTGCCGAAGCCGCCGCCGCCCGTCGACTGGATCGCGGAGTTGATGCCGATGACCGCTCCTCGCGCGTCGAGGAGGGGACCGCCGGAGTTGCCCGGGTTGATGGAGGCGTCGGTCTGCAGGGCGCTCATGTAGGACGCCTTGCTGTCGGAACTGCCGTCGCTGGAGGCCACCGGACGGTTCATGGCACTGATGATGCCCGTCGTCACCGTGTTCGACAGGCCGAAGGGCGCGCCGATGGCGATCGTCTCGTCGCCGACGGCCACCTTGTCCGAGTCGCCGAGAGTCAGCGGCCTGAGGTCCGACGGGGCGTTCTTGAGCTTGATGACCGCGACGTCGTAGCCCTGGGCGTGGCCGACGACCTCGGCGGCGTACTTCTTGCCGTCGGGGAACGTCGCGGTGAGCTTGCCGCCGTCGACCGCGTCGGCCACGACGTGGTTGTTGGTGACGATGTGCCCCTGCTTGTCGAAGACGAAGCCGGTGCCGGTGCCGCCCTGGCCGCCGGCGCCCTCGGCCTCTATGGTCACCGTGCTCGGCAGCGCCTTGGCGGCCACGCCCGCGATCGAGGCGGAGTTGCGCTTGACCTGGGAGGCACCGGTGTCGGGGGCGGAGATGGTGGTGGAGCCGCCGACGTCGTTGTTCCTGGCCAGCGTGTAGCCGATGCCGCCGCCCAGGCCGCCGGCGACCAGCGCGGCCGCCAACAGGGCCGCGATCGGACCGCCACGTCCGCGCTTCGGTCCGGGCTGCCCGGGCGGGGTGCCCCAGCCTGCACCCCAGCCGGAGTTGCCGCCGGCGCCGCCGTGCGCGTGCGCGGGCGTGCCAGGGGGCGGCGGGGGCCAGGAACCGTCGGCCGGAGCGCCGGAGCCCTGCGGACCGGGCGCGCCGGGCGCTCCCTGCGGACCTGCCGACGCGTGGGCGGCCGGATCGCCGGGGTACGCCGGGGAGGGGCGGTGGTCCGGCGCTCCGGGCGGGTACGGCGGGGCCACGGGAGCAGTGGGCGCGTCGCCCCAGGGTGCCGCTGCCTGCGGGGAAGCAGCGGGCGAGTCCACCGGCACGGGAGGTGCTGACGGGGCCGGGGGGACCGCAGTGCCCTCGTTCTCGGTGCTCACGACTCTTCTCCTCGATCCACGGCTGTTCCTGTCGGTCGCACTCGGCGGGCTCGGCACGCGTTCCGACGAAGCGGCACGCTCGGAGTGCACACGGGCATGTGTATACCGTCAGCTTTTCCCATGGCCCGTCAGAGCACCGTAAGCGGTGGCTGTGGGTCCGGGCCTGTCCTTTATATAAGTCATGGCGCGCGAAACGGACACATTCTCGACGCCTCCCGCACTCACACCTACCCGTTCATGGTGGCACCATGACGCGGTGACCCACGTACGGCAGCACCACACCCAAGTCGTCGCCCATCGCGGAGCCTCCGAGGACGCGCCCGAGCACACCCTTGCCGCCTACCGGAAGGCCGTCGAGGACGGAGCGGACGCCCTCGAGTGCGACGTGCGGCTCACCGCGGACGGTCATCTCGTCTGCGTCCACGACCGCCGCGTCAACCGTACGTCCAACGGCCGGGGAGCGGTGTCGGCCCTGGAGCTGTCCGATCTCGCCGCGCTCGACTTCGGGTCCTGGCGGACGCGCTCCCCGTGGCGGGGCCGGGAGGAGGAGCCCGACTGGGAGTTCCGCCCCGAGGATCCCCAGGACACCTCGGTGCTCACCCTGGAGCGGCTGCTCGAACTCGTCGCCGACGCCGGGCGGCGGGTGGAACTGGCCGTCGAGACCAAGCACCCCACACGCTGGGCCGGCCAGGTCGAGGAGCGGCTGCTGGAGCTGCTGAAGCGTTTCGGCCTGGACGCCCCGCCCTCGGCGGCCGAGTCCCAGGTACGGATCATGAGTTTCTCGGCGCGCTCGCTGCACCGGGTGCGGGCGGCCTCGCCGACACTGCCGACGGTGTACCTCATGCAGTTCGTCTCACCACGACTGCGGGACGGGCGGCTGCCGGCGGGTGTCCGGATCGCGGGACCCTCGATCCGGATAGTGCGCAACCACCCGGCGTACATCGAGCGGCTGAAGGCCTCCGGGCACCAGGTGCACGTGTGGACCGTCAACGACCCTGAGGACGTCGGGCTCTGCCTCGACCTCGGGGTCGAGGCCATCATCACCAACCGTCCGCGGGCGGTCCTGCATCAGCTCGGCCGCTGATCGGCCGCACCCCTTGACCCGGGCGCCCGCCTGAAGCATCCTCCGATCTCGGCCACACCGACGAAATCCAGCCAAACGTCACAGGGAGTGCTCCGGCGCGTTCGGTGCGTGTCCGACCGTTGCGAATGCGTCGCCGGACCGGGTCGGGCCGGTTTCCGGTACAGGCCGGAAGGGCATCCACACCGTGGCGTGGGGCGAAGGAGGTCTCGGGGGTGGCGTTGGTGGTGGCACAGGAGGTGCCCACGTCGTCGAGCATGGCCGTTCCCCATGGCCCTGCGGGCGTGGGGGAGGCAAGGCGCCGGATGCGCGCTCAGCTGCGCAGGGGCGGTGTGGCGGAATCGGTCGTCGACGACGCCGTACTGATCCTTTCCGAGCTCTTGAGCAATGCCTGCAAGCACGGCCGGCCTCTGGGCGGCGCCCTGGCCGGCGACGGAGACGTGCGGGCCGCGTGGCGCGTGGACGCGGGCGGCCGGCTGACCGTCGAGGTGACGGACGGCGGCGGCCCGACCCGCCCCGCTCCCGCCACTCCCTCGGTCACCGCGCACGGCGGCCGCGGGCTGAACATCATCACCGCGCTGGCCGACGACTGGGGCGTACGGGACGACGTCCGCGGCGAGGTGACCGTGTGGGCCGTCGTCCACGAGGGCGTGCACGGCCCGGGCGCCGGGCACCGGCGCGACGACTTCGCATCGCGGATCACGGCCCCGCGGGTGTCCGCCCTGCCCGGGCTGGACTTCGTGGACGCCTTCGACGACCTGGACTGAACCGGCCCGGGCACGACCGGCGCGGGCACCGAGCCGAGCCCTCCCCTTCGCGGCCGCCGCACGATCCGGCAGGCCCGCACCCACGAAGCCCATGCCGGTCCGCGTGTCCGACACGCCCACCGCCAGGGACCCGGCGGATCCGCCCGCGGGGGCCCGTACCCCTGGCACCAGGGCCCGTGTACCCCGCTCCGGTGCACCTGCGGCGGGCCGCCCACGGCGTTGTCCACAGGGTCCCGTCGATCATGGCGCGAACGACTAGGCTCGCGCCCGTACGAGACGAGCCGTAACCGGGAGACACCCAGATGGCCAAGAAGCGACCCCAGACGAAGGCCAAGCGCCCGCAGCTCACGGACGACGGAGAGGTCCCGGTCGTCGGCGCCCGTGAGCCGTGCCCCTGCGGCAGCGGCCGCCGCTACAAGGCCTGCCACGGCCGTGCCGCCGCGCACGCCGCGACCGAGCTGGTGCAGCGTCCCTTCGAGGGGCTGCCCGGGGAGTGCGACTGGGTGGCACTGCGCGAGCTGGTCCCCGCCGCCACGGTCGGGCTGGCCGTGCAGAAGGGCCTGCCGGAGGGCGTCCCGTCCGTCACGCTGGCCACGGTGCTGCCGATGGCCTGGCCCGCGCTGCGCCGCGAGGACGGCTCGGTGCTGATCGGCCTGCAGAACGACACGCCGTCCGGCGACATCAGCCGCGACCTCGCCGACACCCTGCTGCGCGCGCTGGAGGCCGAGCCCGGCACACCGGTGCAGGCCCGCCGCGCCCCGGCCGGCGGTCCGCGGCTGCAGGACCTGCTCGACCCGGAGGCCGCCTTCGAGCCGATCGTGCACACGGGCTTCGAGTTCTGGGTGCCGGACGCGGAGAACGCGGCGCCGGACGTGGCCGCCTCCCTGGAGCGGGCCAACGCCGCGGCCATCCCGACCGTGCGCCTGCGGGGCGTGGAGGCCGCGTACTGGTGCGAGACGCCGGAGAAGAACCACCTGCGCTGGGTCATGCCGCACCCGGAGGAGCGGCTTCTGGACGCCCTGGCGCGGCTGCACGCGGCCGGCACCTCGAACCTCGGCGAGGGCACCCGCCTGGTGGGCTCCTTCCGCGCCCACGGCCTGACGGTGCCCGTCTGGGACCTGCCGAGCGGTGTCGCCGCGGACGACGTGGAGAAGCCGGCCGCCGAGTTCGCCGAGCGCCTGGCCGACGCCCTGGCCGTGGACACACCGCTGACCACGGAGGAGCGCCGGGCCCGCGGCGGCCTGACCAACCGGCAGATCACCCTCAGCTGACACGACGGGTCCGGCTGACCGGCCGGTCAGCCGGGCTCGTGCCGCACAGGGGGTGACTCCCGTCACAACTCCCGCACGGCGCAAGCGAGTCGGTGACCGGAAAGACCACCTCCCCGGTGACCGGAAAGCCGAGACCGAATTTGCGAACCGCCGATCTCTTGTTACCGTTCCAGTAGCCCGGTTGCTGGTGCATCCCCCGTCGCCAGCAACCGGGTCTTTCCATGCGTGCCGCGCTCACGGAGCGCATCCGCACGCCAACGGCCCGTCGGTTACGAGTTGCTCCCGGAGCGCAGCAGCAGCGGCCCCTCTTCCCCACGCGTCCAGAACTCCGCGACGGCCGTGTACGCCGTCGGCATCCCCTGGGTGTGCTCCCGGGGCGTCCCGCACACGCGCGGCTCGTCACCCGTGGCCGGCGGGCAGTGGACGCGCACGGTGCGGTCGCCGGGGCCCAGCAGGCTGAGGGCGGCGTCCAGCACCTCGCCGGTGGTGTTGCGGTAGTAGGTCCGCGCCCAGGTGTCCTCGCCCTGCGTCAGCACGCAGGTCTGCGCCTCGACCCCGCCGGGGGACGCGGCCTGGCCACCGCAGCGGGCCGCGGTGGCCAGGCCCAGCCCGAGCAGCAGCGGGGAGGCGGACGGCGCGGCGGACGGAATCTTGTCGTCGGCCTCCGGCAGGGGCCCTGCGGCGGACCGCGCGTCGGGCCGGCCGCCCTCCCCGGCGGGTCCCGCGGACGCCACTGCCAACGGCAGCACGACGGCGCACGTGACAGCGCCCGCCAGGGCGAGGAGACGGCAGTTCATGACCGGACGATAACGAGCCCGGACGCCCACCCCGCCCGTCACGCGCCCGACACCCCTACATCTCGGGCGCGCTCACACCCGTACGAGTGAGGGCCTCCACCACCGTGTCCACCACGGCCTCGACGTCGGGCACCCAGGGCGCACAGGAGGCCGGCAGCGGCGCGCGCTCCCAGCGGAGCGCGCCCTCGCCGGTCTCGGAGGGGGGCAGGGCGAGGTAGCCGCCCTCGCCGTGGAAGCGCAGGGAGCCGGGCACGAAGTCCTGGGCGTAGAGCAGCTCGCCCAGCTGCTCCATGGAGTACGGCTTCACGAGCAGCGCCCAGCGCGAGGGCGAGGCGACGACCGGACCCAGGCGCATGCCGATCCGGTCGAGGGCGGCCACCGCGCGGGCGCCCGCCAGGGCCGGCAGGCTGACCGCGCAGGGCGCCTTGCCGCCGGTGGCCAGGACGACCGGCGCGGTGGGCCGGTTCGTCCACCACCAGCGCACCATGCGAGCGTCCGTGGTGGCCGCGAGGAGGCCGGGGTCGAAGGGGTGCGCACCGGGAACCGTACAGTCCGGGTCGGGGCAGCCGCAGCGGCCGCGGCCCTGCGGATCCGGCGCCACGCCCGGGAGCACGGGCCACTGCCAGACCGTCGCGAAGGTCAGGGCCGCGTCGATCGGCTCGGGCCTTTCGTCGCCGCGCCGGGACCGGAACCTGCGTCGCCTTCCGGGGATCTCGCGCATCAGCGCTCGTTCCTTTCCGTTGCACCGCTGGCAACACCGTGGATCACATCTAGACCATGTGTCGATCGCTTCACTGTGCGTACCTGTTGGCGCATCACACCCCCGCCGTCAGGCGCGGGGAGCCCCTGTGGGCCGCGTTCGGCCGGCTTCCGCGGCAGCCTGGCTGCCCGTGTGCCCCGTCCCTGCCGGATCTATCAGAAGCACGGGCATGGCGCGGGGTGGCGGAACGTGGCGTTTTGCCGTCGCGGGTTCTGCTCTCCGCCGCCACCGCGGAGGATGGGGCACGGTCGTCGATGACTGGGACGCCCGGGTCCGTCGCCAGGTTCCAGGTGGCCCCCCACCACCCCTGGCCTTCTCCGGGAACGTACCCGTCACGACCGCTGTGACGCTCCGTCGAGCAGACCCAGTCGACCGCAATCAGCCGTTACCCGAGGCAGTTTCAAGCCAACTTCGCCTTTCCGCAAGGGGTTCGACGGACAACCCCGCCGTCCTCACGGACACCAGGAATCCCCGCAGGACAATGCTGGACATCCCCGCACGAGTGCGTGTACATGTGGAGACACTGCCGGCGGCGCAGAAGGACATGGGGGTTTGCGATGCTTCTGGTCACTAAGCACCGGTCGGAAGGCCGGACGCCATGACCGCCCCTCACCTTCCGAAAGTGGCCGGAATCGACTCCGCGGTCCCCGCCCCCGCACACACTGTCGCGCCCGCGCCCGCCTCCCCGGGCACCACGACCGCACCGCCCGACGGCCCCTGCTGTCCGCACCTGCCGAACGCACCGGGCCCCGCCGTGGAGGACCGGCTGGCGGGCTGGGTCTCCGACCTCACGGCCCTGCACGAACTCACCGAGCGCCTGGCCCGTACGAACGGACTCGAGGCCGCCCTGACGGAACTGCTGCGCGCCGGTGCCGCCCTCGTGGGCGCCCGGCGCGGTCTCGTCGTGTGGGAGCCGCAGGACGGACGCGGCCCCGAGACCGTGGTGGGCCTGGGTCTCGGCCGCGCCGACCTCGGTCACCTCGAGACCGTCCCGCGCGACGCGATGCCGTACGGCACGCTCCTCGACACGCCCGCCGGCCTCCCGGGCGGCGAGCACGAGCTCGTGCGGCCCGACCTGTTCGCCGAGGACGGACTCGACCCCCGCCACCGCGAGGTCGCCGCCCGCCTCGGGTACGCCGCCAGCTACGCGGTCCCCCTGTCCACCGAGGCCGCCGGCCGGCTGGGCGCCGCCGTGTGGCTGTACGACGCGCCCACCGAGCCGGCCGAACGACCGCGCCACCTCGTCGGCCTGTACGTCCGCCACGCCACCGAGCACCTGGCACGGATCCTCGACGTCGAGCGCATGCGCGCCTGCGTGGGAACGCTCTTCGAGGAACTGCTGCCCTCCCGGCTGCCCCGGGTGGCCGGCGTCCAGCTCGCGGCCCGGCACCGCACCGGCCCGCGCGGCGGCGGCGACTGGCACGACGCGCTCCCCCTGCCCGACGCCGCGCTCGGCCTCGCGGTCGGCTCGGTCACCGGTTCCGGGCCGGGCGCGGTCGCCGCGATGGGACGACTGCGCGCGTCGCTGCGGGCGTACGCCGTGATGGAGGGCGAGGACCCCGTCGCCGTCCTGTCCGACCTCGAACTGCTGCTGCGGCTCACCGAGCCCGCCCGGTCCGCCACCGCCCTGTTCGCCTACTGCGAGCCCGCGCTGCGCAGGGTCACCCTGGCCGGGGCGGGCCACAGCCCGCCGCTGCTCGTCGGCGAGCGGCGCACGGAGTTCGTGGAGACGTCCGTGTCCGCGCCGCTCGGAATGCTCGCCTGCTGGGAGGCACCGAGCACCGAGTTCCAGGCGGAGGCGGGCGAGACGGTCCTGCTGTACACCGACGGGCTGCTGCACCGCACCGGCGACCCCGTGGACCGGGCCTTCGCCCGGCTGCACGCGGCGGCCGTGAGCGTCCCGCGCCCGCTGCGCCTGGATCCCGGGGCGGTCGCCGACCACGTCCTGGCCACCGTCCTGCCGGACGGCCTCGACGCGACGGACGGCGGGGAGGACGTCGTGCTGCTGGCGGCGCGGTTCGAGTGACGGCGGCGCGAGCGGCGGCCCGCGGGCGCGGGCCGGAACGCGCGCACGGGCCCGTCTGGCGTGAGCCCGGCGCGTGACCACGGGGAAGGAACCCGGCCCCGGTCGGCGTGAGCCCGGCGCGTGACCACGGGAACCCGCCGGTCGACGGGAGCGCGGCGCGTGACACACGAGCCCGGCGGTCGGCGCGCGCCCGGCACGTGCCGCGGCGTCCGGCGACCCGTCGTGCGGCCCCTGGACCCCTGAGCCCCTTGCCGCGCGAACGTACGATGGTGCGTGGTCCAGTGCCGTATCAAGGAGGAAGACCGTGGCCGACGATCTCACCCCGGAGACCCCGGACGCCGAGTCGGAGGAGCCGATCAAGCAGCGCAAGAACGGCCTGTACCCGGGCGTGTCCGACGAGCTCGCCGAGAACATGAAGTCGGGCTGGGCCGACACCGAGCTGCGTGACCTGGAGCCGGTCCCCCAGGCGGGGCGGACCGCCGCCCGGCGCGCCGCGCTCTCCGCCCGCTTCCCCGGTGAGCGTCTGGTGATCCCCGCGGGCAACCTGAAGACCCGGTCCAACGACACCGAGTACCCCTTCCGGTCCTCCGTCGAGTACGCCTACCTCACCGGCAACCAGACCGAGGACGGCGTGCTGGTCCTGGAGCCCACCGCCGACGGCCACCGGGCGACGGTCTACCTCCTGCCGCGCTCCGACCGGGAGAACGGCGAGTTCTGGCTCTCCGGCCACGGCGAGCTGTGGGTGGGCCGCCGGCACTCCCTCACCGAGGCCGAGACGCTGTACGGCATCCCCGCCTCCGACGTGCGGGAGCTCCCCGCCGCCCTGCGCGAGGCGACCGGCCCGGTCCGCGTCGTGCGCGGCTACGACGCCGGCATCGAGGAGGCCCTGACCGACAAGGTCACCGCCGAGCGCGACGAGGAACTGCGCGTCTTCCTCTCCGAGATGCGGGTGGTCAAGGACGAGTTCGAGATCGGCGAGCTGCAGAAGGCCGTCGACTCCACCGTGCGCGGCTTCGAGGACGTCGTGAAGGTCCTCGACAAGGCCGAGGCCACCAGCGAGCGCTACATCGAGGGCACCTTCTTCCTCCGCGCACGGGTGGAGGGCAACGACGTCGGCTACGGCACCATCGCCGCCGCCGGACCGCACGCCTGCACCCTGCACTGGGTGCGCAACGACGGCCCGGTCCGCTCCGGCGACCTGCTCCTGCTGGACGCCGGTGTCGAGACGCACTCCCTGTACACCGCCGACGTCACGCGCACGCTGCCGGTGAGCGGCCGCTACAGCGAGATCCAGAAGAAGGTCTACGACGCCGTGTACGAGGCCCAGGAGGCCGGGATCGCGGCCGTGAAGCCGGGCGCCAAGTACCGCGACTTCCACGACGCCGCGCAGCGCGTGCTCACCGAGAGGCTCGTCGAGTGGGGTCTGGTCGAGGGCCCGGTCGAGCGGGTGCTGGAGCTCGGCCTTCAGCGCCGCTGGACGCTGCACGGCACCGGCCACATGCTCGGCATGGACGTCCACGACTGCGCCGTCGCGCGCACCGAGACGTACGTCGACGGCACGCTGGAGCCCGGCATGGTGCTCACCGTCGAGCCCGGCCTGTACTTCCAGGCCGACGACCTGACCGTGCCCGAGGAGTACCGGGGCATCGGCGTGCGCATCGAGGACGACATCCTGGTCACCGAGGACGGCAACCGGAACCTGTCGGCGGGCCTGCCGCGCCGCTCCGGCGACGTCGAGGCGTGGATGGCGTCCCTGAAGGGCTGAACCGATCACCGGTCCGTACGCTCCCCGGCCCGCTTCGGGCGCCGCGGTGCGGGCCGGGGGCCGGCGGCGGACAGGACTGAGGGCCGGGCACCCGCGCGGTGCCCGGCCCTCGGCGCGCCTACACGGCCATCAGCGGCGTACCCCGGCGCCACTTGAGGATCTTGTCGAAGCTCACCACCGCACCGCTCCGCCCCGGCTTGGTGCCGATCTGGACGTGGTCGGCGAGCTCCTGGATCAGGCACAGGCCACGGCCGTGCTCCGCCTCGGTGTGCGCGGCGCGGAACGGGGTGCTGCGCTCGTCCGGCGGGAAACCGGGTCCCGCGTCGGCGACCTCGATGCGGCACTTCTCCCCGTCGAGGTAGGCGGTGACGCGGTACCCCTCCGAGCAGCCGTCGTGACCGCCGTGCTCGACGGCGTTCGCGCAGGCCTCGCTCAGGGCCACGGACAGATCGAAGGAGACGTCGGGATCGACTCCCGCGGTCTCCATCGTGCCGAGAAGGAGCCGCCGGGCGAGCGGGACGCTCGCAGCTTCGCGCCGCAGTTGGAGTGACCACCAGATGCTCATGCTCCAGCCTCCAGGCCGCGGCTCGACATACCGTTACGTATTGCCGCCCATGCCCGGGGGTAAGCACGGCGTCGACGCGCTGCCGCACGATCGGCGGATGCGGCGGGACCGGGCATGGGTGTATGCGCAGGCCCCGGCCCCGGGGGTGACTTTCCGGTCGTTCCCCCGGCCATTTCGAGGGCCTGCCGCACGGCGGAGCGGGGCCCGGTGGGAGGATGAGCCCGCCATGTCTGCCCCCTGCCCGCGCTCGGCGCGCTCCGGAAGCGAGCTCCGGTTTCTGCGGGCCGCGGTGTTCGCCGCGGTCTGCGTCGTGCTGGCCGCGTCCGGTCACGCGCTGGCGTCCTGTGCCGCGGTGCCGCTGTGGACCGTGGGCGCCGCCTTCCTGGGGGCGCTCGTCGTCGCGGCGCCGCTCGCCGGGCGCGAGCGGTCCCTGCCGGGCATCGCGGCGCTGCTCGCGGTGGGCCAGATCGTGCTTCACACACTGTTCGGCCTGGGCCAGCACGGTGCGGCGGCCGCGGCGTCCGGCGAAACGCCGCACGCCATGGGATCGGCCGGCTCGGCCGGGGGCGCGGGAGCCCTGCACGGCATCGGCGACGCCTCGCTCGTCGAGCAGGCGGCGCGGTTCGTGTGCGGCACCACCGCGGCGGCGATCAGCCCCGCGCAGGCCTACCGGATCCTCCACGACGCGCACGTCCACGCGGCCACGGCCTCGCCCACGGGCCCAGGGGCCCAGCGGACGGACGCCCTGTCCGCGGCCGGGACTCCGGCCGCGCTGCTGCCGTCGCTGCCCATGCTGCTCGGCCACGTCCTGGCCGCGATCGCCGCGGGCTGGCTCCTGCGCCGCGGTGACCTGGCCCTGCTGCGGCTGATCCGGCTGTCGGCGCACGGCGTCGCCGAGGCCGCCCTCGTCCGGTCCCTGCGCGCGGCGCTCGCCCTGGTGCGTGCCCCGCGCGCCGGGCTGCCGGCCGATCCCCGCTTCTGGAGCGCCGCCCACTGCGCGCCCCCGGTGCTGCGCACCACCGCGCTGCAGCACACCGTCGTCCGGCGCGGCCCGCCGGCCGCCACCGCACTCGTCCTCGCTGCCTGACGCGACGCGACCACCACCGAGCGGGACTGCCGCCCGAGGGAGCCGCCGTCGTGCGGCACGCGCGCGTGCACGCGTCCACCGCCACCGGCCCACCGCATTCTCCCGTGGTGGCCCGTGACGCCGTCGGTCCCGGCGTGTCCGCCGTACCCGCGGTCGTCGCGGTCCGGCCGGCCGCCGCGGCCGCGCCGGTATCCGGCCCGGCCGTAGCGCCTCTGTGACCTGCGGATCACCCCTCCGGTCGGCGTTTCGGCTCCGCGCACGCGTATCCCTCGTCACGGAACCCACTCGAAGCGGAGTACCCCCTGTCATGAAGGCCTCTCGTCTCGCTGCCGCCGGTGCCGTCGCCGGCTCGGCCGTCCTCGCCCTGTCCACCCCGGCGTTCGCCCACGTCAGCGTGCAGCCGGAGACCACTCCCGCCAAGGGCGGCTACACGGTCGTCGACTTCAAGGTGCCCAACGAGCGCGACAACGCCTCCACCACCAAGGTCGAGGTCAACTTCCCGGCCGACCACCCGCTGGCCTCGGTCATGCCGGAGGCGATCGACGGCTGGAAGATCGAGGTCACCAAGTCGAAGCTGGCCAAGCCGCTGGAGATGCACGGCGAGAAGATCTCCGAGGCGGTCAGCAAGGTGACCTGGACCGCCGAGGGCAAGGGCATCCAGCCCGGCTACTTCCAGAAGTTCCCCGTCTCCCTCGGCGCGCTGCCCGAGGACACCGACGAGCTCGTCTTCAAGGCGCTGCAGACGTACTCCACCAAGGAGGTCGTCCGCTGGATCGAGGTACAGCAGGACGGCCAGGAGGAGCCCGACAACCCGGCACCCGTCCTCGAACTCGCCGCCGCCGCGGACGACGACCACCACGGCTCGCCTGCCGCGGACACCGACGGCACGCAGGCCGCCGCGCAGAAGACCGGCGCCGACGGCTCGGACTCCGAGGGCGGCAGTGACACCACCGCCCGCGTCCTCGGTGTCGTGGGCATCGTCGTGGGCGCGGCGGGCGTGGCGTACGGCGCGTTCGCCGGCCGCCGCCGCACCACCACCTGACCCCGCTCCCCCGCCACCGCGCCGGGGTCGTGCGACCCTTGCGTACGACCCCGGCGCGCGCCGAAACCTCACCTCTGGGACCTTTTCCATGCGCAACAAGACGTTCGCCGCGGCCGCGCTGCTCGCCGCCGCCGCCCTGACCCTCACCGCCTGCGGCAGCGGCGACGACAGCGGCAAGCCGGTCGCGGCGGTGTCCGAGGACTCCGCGCGCAAGCCCGCGACCGTCCTCGACAAGCCCTTCGAGAAGCCGGACCTGGTGCTCACCGACACGCAGGGCAGGACGTACGACCTCCGCAAGGAGACCGCGGGCCGGCCGACGCTGGTCTACTTCGGCTACACCCACTGCCCCGACGTCTGCCCGCTGACGATGAGCAACATCGCGGTCGCCAAGAAGGCACTGCCCAAGGCCGAGCAGGACAGGCTGCGGGTGGTGTTCGTCACCACCGACCCGGCCCGCGACACCCCCGCCGAGCTCGGCACGTGGCTCAAGGGCATCGACCCGCAGTTCGTCGGCCTGACCGGTGATTTCCCGGCCATCCAGGCCGGCGCCCGCGCCCTCGGCATCTCCGTGGAGCCGTCGACGAAGGACAAGGACGGCAAGGTCGTCTCGGTGCACGGGACCCAGGTCGTCGCGTTCTCGCCGAAGACCGACGCCGGATACGTCCTGTACGGCGAGGACGCCACCGTCGACGACTACACCAAGGACCTGCCCAAGCTCGTCGAGGGACGCAACCCGTGAGGCGGACGGCGCCGGCCTCCCTGCTGGCCACGGCCCTGGCCGCCGGCCTCCTGGCGGGCTGCGGCGGGTCCGGGTCGGGCGACGCGAACGCCCGGTTGGCGGTCAGCTCCGCCTACATGCCGCAGCCGGTCTCGGACTCCATGGCGGCCGGCTTCCTGACGATCGTCAACGACGGCGGGGCGAAGGACGAGCTGACGAAGGTCACCAGCGACATGGCGGGCGACGTCACCGTGCACGAGACGGTCCGGGGGGTGATGCGGGAGACCCAGCGGCTCACCGTTCCCGCCCACGGCCGGCTGGTGCTCAGGAGCGGCGGCAACCACCTGATGTTCGAGGACCTGAAGCGGCGGCCCCGGCAGGGCCAGACCGTCTCCGTCGAACTGCACTTCGCCACGTCCGGCCCGGTCACGGTCGAGATGCCGGTGAAGTCGGCCACGTACAGCCCCGAGACCGGCCACTGAGGGAGGGACCACCGTGACGTCGACCATCGCCCCCCGCGTCCGGACGCTGGTGCTGCTGTTCCTGGCCGTCACCGGCGCACTCCTGGGGGGTGCCGGACCGGCCTCCGCGCACGCCGCGCTGACGGGCAGCGACCCCCAGCAGGGTGTGGTGGTCGACCGGGCCCCCACCCAGGTGTCGCTGACCTTCTCCGAGAAGGTCGCGCTGAACGACGACTCGCTGCGGGTGCTCGACCCGCGCGGTCAGCGTGTCGACACCGGCACACCGTCCGAGACCGGCGGGACCACCTACGCCGTGCGTCTGCGCGACGGACTGCCGAACGGCACCTACACCGTCGCCTACCAGGTCGTCTCGGCCGACAGTCACCCCGTCGGCGGCGCCTACACCTTCTCCGTCGGCGCGCCGTCCGCCACCTCCGCCACGGTCGGCGATCAGGGCGCGGGCGGCGGGGCCGTCGGTCTGCTGTACGGGTTCGGGCGGTACGTGTCCTACGCCGGCTTCGTCGTCCTGGCCGGTGGCGCCGCCTTCGTGCTGGCCTGCTGGCCGCGCGGATCGGGGGTGCGCGCGGTGCAGCGGCTCGTCGTCTCCGGCTGGGTCGCGCTCACCGCTGCCACGCTGGCGCTGCTGCTCCTGCGCGGGTCGTACACCACCACCGGCAGCGCGGCGGACGTCTTCGACCTGGAACTCCTCGGCCAGGTGCTGCAGACCAAGACGGGCGCGGCCCTCGTCTCCCGGCTGCTGCTGCTGGCCGCGGCGGCCCTGTTCGTAGCGGTGCTCTTCGGCGCGTACGACAAGCGGGAGGAAGAGGAGAAGCGCGATCTGTCCTTCGGCCTCGCGATCGGCGGGGTGGTCGTCGCGGCCGGGCTCGCGGCGAGCTGGGCGATGGCCGAGCACGCCTCGACCGGTCTTCAGCCCGTGTTCGCGATGCCGGTCGACGTGGTGCACCTGCTCGCGGTCGCCGCCTGGCTCGGCGGACTGGCCGCCCTCCTCGTCGCGCTGTACGGGGCCCCCGCGACGGACCCGGTAGAGACCTCCGCGGTGCGCCGCTTCTCCCGCGTCGCCTTCGGGTCCGTCCTCGCACTGGTCGCCACCGGCGCCTACCAGTCGTGGCGGCAGGCCGGTTCGTGGTCCGCGCTCACCGGGACCCGCTACGGCCAGCTGCTCCTGGTCAAGATCGGGCTCGTGGCGGTGCTCGTCGGCATCGCGTGGACCTCGCGGCGGTGGACGGGACGGCTGGCGGAAACGGCGGCCGTCCCGCCCGCGGCGTCGGGATCGGCGGAGGAGGCGGCCGTCACCACCGCAGCCGAGGCGCCGGTGGCGGCCGGTGAGAAGGTGAAGTCGGACGAGAAGGGAACGGCGGACGCCGGGGAAACCCCGGCAGCCGTACCCGGGGGCGGGACGCGCGGGACGGCGGTGTCCGCCGACTCCCGGCGGACCGCCCAGCTCGCCCGGCAGCGGGCCGCCGTGAACGCCGCACGGCAGAAGCGGCTGCGGGACGCCGACCCGCACCGGTTCGGGCTGCGCCGCTCCGTGCTCATGGAGGCGGGCGTCGCCGTCGTGCTGCTCGCCGTCACCACCGTGCTCACGCAGACCGAGCCGGGCCGCACGGAGGAGGAGGCCAGGGCCGCGGCATCGGCCGCGGCCTCCTCGTCCTCGGGAGGGGCCGTGACGCTGGACATGCCGTTCGACACCGGTGGCGCGGACGGCAAGGGCGTCGTCCGCATCGACCTCGACCCCGCGCGCGTGGGCGGCAACGAGATGCACGTCTACGTGGAGCGGCCGAACGGCCGGGCGTTCGACGTCCCCGAGGTGAAGATCGCCTTCACCCTGACCACCAGGAAGGTCGGACCGCTGCCGGTGGCTCCCGACCACATCGCCACCGGGCACTGGGCGGCGAGCGGGGTGCAGATCCCGATGGCCGGCGACTGGAAGGTCGCCGTGACCGTGCGGACCTCCGCCATCGACCAGGTGACCGTCTCCAAGAACGCGCAGATCGGCTGAACCCCCACCATGCCTGACCAGTCCATTTCCCGGGCCACGCCCCAGCGCCCCTCCCCCGCGGCGTCCACGCACGGACACGGCGCTCCGGGTCGCGCCGCGGCCGGGGAGGGCATCTCGCGCCGGCGGCTGCTCGGCACGGCGGGTGCCACCGGACTCGTCCTCGGCGCGGCGGGCGGAGCCGTGGGCCACGCGGCGGGGCCCTCGTCGGCCGCGCCGCTCACCTCACTGGGCTCGGACCGGGCGATGTTTCACGGGAAACATCAGCCCGGCATCACCGATCCCCTCCAGGCCCGCGGCCACCTCGCCGCCTTCGACCTGACGCCGGGCGCGGGCCGCAAGGAGGCGGCGGCCCTGCTGCGCCGCTGGTCGGCGGCGGCGGAGCGGCTGATGGCGGGGGAGGCCGCCCCGCACGACGACACGGACGTCGCCCGGGACGCCGGCCCGTCGTCGCTGACGGTCACCTTCGGCTTCGGTCACAGCTTCTTCGACCGGACGGGTCTGGACAAGCAGCGGCCGGCCGCCCTCGACCCGCTGCCCGACTTCTCCTCCGACCGGCTCGACAGGGCGCGCAGCGACGGCGACCTGTGGGTGCAGATCGGCGCGAACGACGCGCTGGTCGCCTTCCACGCCCTGCGCACCCTGCAGAAGGAGGCCGGGTCGGCGGCCCGCGTCCGCTGGCAGATGAACGGCTTCAACCGCTCCCCGGGCGCCACCGCGCACCCGATGACGACCCGCAATCTCATGGGCCAGATCGACGGCACCCGCAATCCGGAGCCGGCCGACACCGACTTCGACCGGCGCGTCTTCGTCCCCGCCGACGGGAAGCCGGCGTGGATGGCGGGTGGCTCCTATGCGGTCGTCCGCCGGATCCGGATGCTCCTGGACGACTGGGAGAAGCTGCCGCGGACGGAGCAGGAGGCCGTCATCGGGCGACGCAAGTCCGACGGCGCGCCGTTGAGCGGGGGCGGCGAGACGACGGAGATGGACCTGGAGAGGGCGGGCAAGGACGGCAAGCCGGTCGTCCCGCTGAACGCCCACGCGCGGATCACCCGCCCCGATCAGAACGGAGGCGCGGCGATGCTTCGCCGCCCGTTCTCGTACCACGACGGCTTCGACGCGGAGGGGGTGCCGGACGCGGGTCTGCTGTTCGTCTGCTGGCAGGCGGATCCGCTGCGCGGCTTCGTGCCGGTGCAGCGCAAGCTGGACCGCGGCGACGCGCTCGCGCCGTACATCCGGCACGAGGCGAGCGGGCTGTTCGCGGTGCCGGGCGGGGCGGCGGAGGGGGAGTACGTGGGGCAGCGGCTGCTGGAGGGCTGAGGGGCGCCCGCGGTTCACCTCCCGGGGTGGGCTCCGCCGGGACGGCCGCCGCTGGTACCCGTCAGGCCATTAGGGTGAGGTCATGCCAGCGAGTTACGCGTATCTCGGTCCCGAGGGCACCTTCACGGAAGTCGCCCTGCGCACGCTCCCCGAGACGGCCACCCGGGAACTCGTCCCGTACGTGTCCGTGCAGTCCGCGCTGGACGCGGTGCGCGGCGGTGACGCCGAGGCGGCTTTCGTGCCGATCGAGAACTCCGTCGAGGGCGGCATCACCACGACGCTCGACGAACTGGTCGCGGGCGAGCCGCTGATGATCTACCGCGAGGTGCTGCTGTCGATCACCTTCGCGCTGCTGGTCCGGCCCGGCACGAAGCTGTCGGACATCAAGACGGTGACCGCCCACCCGGCCGCCCAGCCGCAGGTGCGCAACTGGCTGAGGGCGAACCTCCCCGACGTCGTCTGGGAGTCGGCCGCGTCCAACGCGGACGGCGCCCGCCTGGTGCAGGAGGGCCGCTACGACGCAGCCTTCGCCGGTGAGTTCGCCGCCGCCCGCTACGGCCTGGAGGCCCTGGAGACGGGGATCCACGACGCGGAGAACGCGCAGACGCGGTTCGTTCTGGTCGGCCGGCCCGCGCGCCCCGCCGCTCCGACCGGCGCGGACAAGACGTCGGTGGTGCTGTGGCAGCGCGACGACCACCCGGGCGGGCTGCGTGACCTGCTCGGTGAGTTCGCCACCCGGGGCATCAACCTGATGCTGTTGCAGTCCCGCCCGACGGGCGCCGGCATCGGCAACTACTGCTTCTGCGTCGACGCCGAGGGCCACATCACCGACCGCCGGATGGCCGAGGCGCTCATGGGACTCAGGCGTATCTGCCTGCAGGTGCGTTTCCTCGGCTCCTACCCGCGCGCGGACGCCGGAGTCGCGGACGTGCGCCCTCCCGCGCCCGGCACCTCCGACGCGGAGTTCGTGGCGGCCGCCGAGTGGGTGGCGCGCTGCCAGGACGGCCGGTTCTGAGAGCTCAGCGGGTCCCGGCGCCGGGGCTTTCGCGGCGGGGTCCGTTCGCCGCCGCTCCCCCGGCCGCCAGGGTGCCTCTCGCGCCCGGCCCGGCAGTACGGTTCCGGCCAATGCGTCAAGCGCTCCTTGTCCACAGGTGTTATCCACAGGTTGGCTTCTCGACCTGGGGACAAGTCGACATCAAGGGGCTCTCCGATCGACAAATCGCCCCGCCTCCCGCCGGAAGGGTCACCGCCGCACGCATCACCCTTCATCCCGAGGATTCCATCGATTCATCCTTTGGAGCGACGTTTTTGCACCCGAAAGTGAGACAAGAACCACTGCGAACCGCACAATTCTTCGCCTCCGGACGCTTCTGGAGTGATCAATTCCGGCATCCACAGATCTTGCACACAGCCTGTGGATAACTCCTCCGCGGAACGCTTTCCTGTGGACGACCGAGTTACCAAGTGCCCGGCCGAGCACGGGAATCGAGCCAGCCGGGACTCCACGCCCCGCCCCGTTCCGGAGTGCGGTCACCGATGGTCACCGCGACCAGAGTCAGGTGCACAACGGCGGATAAGCCGCAGTCCGGAATACCGGGTCGTGGGCCGGAACGCCGCACCGGTAGCCTTGACCGCGTGATTGACCTTCGTCTGCTCCGTGAGGATCCCGACCGTGTGCGCGCGTCCCAGCGCGCCCGTGGAGAGGACGTCGCACTCGTCGACGCCCTCCTGTCCGCCGACGAGCGGCGCAGGTCGTCCGGCGTCCGCTTCGACGAGCTGCGCGCCGAGCAGAAGACGCTCGGCAAGCTCATCCCCAAGGCCACCGGGGACGAGAAGCCCGCGCTGCTGGAGAAGGCCGGCCGGCTCGCCGCCGACGTGAAGGCGGCCGACGCCGAGCGCGACGCGGCCGACGCCGAGACCAGGGAACTCCTCCTCCAGCTCGGCAACCTCGTGCACCCCGACGTCCCGGTCGGTGGCGAGGAGGACTTCGTCACGCTGGAGACGCACGGGACCATCCGCGACTTCGCGGCCGAGGGCTTCCAGCCCAAGGACCACCTGGAGCTCGGCCAGACGCTCGGCGCGATCGACGTCGAGCGCGGCGCCAAGGTCTCCGGCTCGCGATTCTACTTCCTCACCGGCGTCGGCGCCCTGCTGGAGCTGGCTCTGGTGAACGCGGCGATCGCCCAGGCCACCGCCGCCGGCTTCACGCCCATGCTGACCCCGGCGCTGGTCCGCCCGCAGTCGATGGCCGGCACCGGCTTCCTCGGCCAGGCGGCCCAGGACGTCTACCACCTCGACAAGGACGACCTCTACCTGGTCGGCACGTCCGAGGTGCCGCTCGCCGCGTACCACATGGACGAGATCATCGACGGCGACCAGCTGCCACTGCGCTACGCGGGCTTCTCGCCGTGCTTCCGCCGCGAGGCCGGCTCGCACGGCAAGGACACCCGCGGCATCTTCCGCGTGCACCAGTTCGACAAGGTGGAGATGTTCTCCTACGTCACTCCCGAGGAGTCGCAGGAGGAGCACCGCCGGCTGCTGGAGTGGGAGAAGGAGTGGCTGACCTCGCTGGAGCTGCCGTTCCGGGTCATCGACGTCGCCTCGGGTGACCTCGGCGCGTCCGCCTCGCGCAAGTTCGACTGCGAGGCCTGGATCCCGACCCAGGGCAAGTACCGCGAGCTGACCTCGACCTCGGACTGCACCGAGTTCCAGTCCCGCCGCCTGCACATCCGTATGCGAGACGGCAAGCGGGTCCGTCCGCTGGCGACGCTCAACGGCACCCTGTGCGCCGTCCCGCGCACGATCGTCGCACTGCTGGAGAACCACCAGCAGGCCGACGGCTCGGTGCGGGTGCCGGAGGTGCTCCGTCCCTACCTCGGCGGCCGGGAGGTCCTGGAGCCGGTGGCCAAGTGAGACCCACCGCTGAGGCGTTCCCGTACCAGCTGATCGCGACCGACCTCGACGGGACGCTGCTGCGCTCCGACGACTCGATATCCCGGCGCACACGTGAGGCGCTCGCCGCGGCCACCGCGGCGGGCGCCGCGCACATCGTGGTCACCGGCCGCGCGGTCCCGTGGACGCGGCACATCCTCGACGACCTCGGCTACCAGGGCCTCGCCGTCTGCGGCCAGGGCGCCCAGGTCTACCACGCCGGCGAGAACCGCCTGCTGACGTCGGTGACCCTGGACCGCCAGCTCGCCGGTGTGGCCCTGGCGAAGATCGAGGCGGAGGTCGGGCCGCTGTACCTGGCGGCGAGCCGCGACGGCCTGGACGGCGAGGTGCTGGTCGGTCCCGGTTACGCCGTCACCGGCGCGCTGCCCTCCTCACCGTTCACGGACGCCTCCGACCTGTGGAGCGCACCGCTGAACAAGATCTACATCCAGCACCCCACGCTCACGGACGACGAACTCGCCGACGTCGCCCGCCGGACGGCGGGCGGTTTCGTCACCGTCGCCATGGCCGGTGAGGGCATCGTCGAACTCCTGCCGCTGGGTCTGTCCAAGGCCACGGGCCTGTCCCTGGCGGCCCGCCGCCTTGGCATGAAGCCGGCCGACACCCTCGCCTTCGGCGACATGCCCAACGACATCCCGATGTTCGCCTGGGCGGCCCGAGGCGTGGCCATGGCCAACGCCCACCGCGAGCTGAAGGCGGTGGCCGCCGAAGTCACGGCCTCGAACGACGAGGACGGCATCGCGGTGGTCCTGGAACGCCTGCTGGGCTGAGAGCGCCGCGAGGCCGGCCGGTGCGGACCCTCCGGGGGGGCGGCCCACGCGACAGCGCGTCAGGCGTCGCGTGCTCGAAGCAGCCGCCCCGGGCAGTTCCCCGTGCGGGTCGGTCTCGACGGAGCGGTGGTCACTCCGGAGCCGGCCGCGGACTGCCCTGCCGGGAGCCGGGCGTGCTGCCGTGCGGAGGCATCCCCGGCTCCTCTCCCGGAACGTGGCGCCGGTCCGGCCGGCGTCGCGAACACCACCACTGTGCCCGCGCGCCGCACGGCCCGCCATCGATTTACCAATGGGCCGTGCGGGCCCGCGGCCGCCGCTGCCGCGCGCCCTGCCGAAGAGCGGGCCGGCCGGCGGCGGAAGGGGCCCGGAGGCCCTCACCGGCCGGCCGGAGCCGTCACTCCTCCCCGGCCGGCGTCAGCGAGCGGAGCTTCTGCCCGGCGTACCAGGTGGCCAGCACCGTGACCGCGGCCAGCAGCACCGTCGCCGTCGTCAGCCCGACGTCGGAGGTGACCAGGTCGCCCCCGGCGACCTGGTGCGCCACGGCCAGCGACCACTGCTGGACGCTCAGCGTGCGCGCGCCGGGCACCAGCGAACCGAACAGCGCCTCCCAGACGAGCGCGTAGACCAGCCCGAGGACCACCGCATGCCGGGACACCGTGCCCAGCAGCAGGAACAGCGCCGCGTAGGCGATGGAGGCGACCAGCGCCGCGACGGTGTAGGCGACCGCGATCTGCTGTCCGTTGCCGTTGAGGATCAGCCCGGCGACGAGCGTCGGGACCGCCGAGAACACCATCGTCACCGCGATCGCCACGATGAGCTTGGTGAAGATGATCGTCGGCCGCTTCAGCGGCTTCGACAGCAGGTACACCACCGAGCCGTCGTCGATCTCCGGCCCGATGGCGCCGGTGCCGGCGATGACGCCGATGAGGGGCACCATCGTGGCCAGCGCCAGCCCGCCGAGGACGTCCGCGGCCGTCTGGTCGTCGGCGCCGGCGAGGGCCCGCACGGCCACGGCGATGGCGATCAGCAGCAGTGGCAGGGCACCGAGGATGAGGGCCCGGCGGCGGCCGAGCAGGGCCCGGTAGGTGAGTCGGGCGACTGTGGGGTCGTACATCTTCGGCCTCCTACGCCGCGACCAGGTACGAGAAGACGGACTCGAGGGACTCGTCGGAGGGCGAGACTGTGTGCAGCCGGATGCCGTGGTCCCTGGCGACCCTCGGCAGCAGCGTGGTGAAGCGGCCGAAGTCGACCGCCTGGACGCGCAGGGCGCCCTCGGCGACGTCGACCTCGATGCCGGACGTCGACGGGTCCGCGATCAGCGCGGCGGCGAGTGCGCGGTCGTCGCTGGACCGCACCAGGTAGCGGTGCGGGCGGTCCGTCATCAGCCGGCGGATCCGGCGGAAGTCGCCGCTGGCCGCGTGGCGTCCGGCGACGACCACCTCGATGTGCCGGGCGAGCTGTTCGACCTCCTCGAGGATGTGGGAGGAGAACAGCACGGTGCGGCCCTCGTCGCCCATGCGACGCAGCAGGTCCATCAGCTGCATGCGCTGGCGCGGGTCCATGCCGTTGAAGGGTTCGTCGAGGAGCAGGAGCGACGGCTCGTGGACCAGGGCGGACGCCATCTTCACGCGCTGCCGCATGCCCTTGGAGTACGTGGAGATCTTCCGGTCCTGCGCGTACTCCATCTCGACGGTGGCCAGCGCGCGCTGGGCCGCCTCGGCGCCCAGCCCGTGCAGCTCGGCGTTGGCCACGACGAACTCGCGGCCCGTGAGGAAGTCGTACATCGCCTCTCGTTCGGGCACGACTCCGATGTGCCGGTAGATCCGCTCGTTGCGCCACACCGGCTGCCCGTCGAGCGTGATGGAGCCCGTGGAGGGGGCGAGGAAGCCGCCCATCATGTTGATCAGGGTGGACTTCCCGGCGCCGTTGGGGCCGAGCAGGCCGGTGACGCCGGGACCGATCGTCATGGTGATGTCGTTGACGGCGACCACGTTGCCGAACCAGCGGGAGACGTGGTCGATGCTGAGGGTCGTCACAGTCCCACCTTCTTGTAGCGGCGCATCAGGAGGCCGTGGCTCGCGGCGACGAGTCCGAGGACGGCGAGGACGTAGACGACGCCCTCGGCGTGGGAGGGGCCGGTCCCCGAACCGCCGGGGAAGCTGGAGCTCGCGCCCAGGAACGCGGTCTGCACGCCGTCGATGAGGGTGATCGGTGAGAACAGGCCGATCCACGCGACGGCACCGGTGCTGCCCTGCGCCACGGCGATGGCCTGGAGCGTGGAGACCGCGCCGTAGGAGATGGTCAGCACCGCGATGACGGCGGCGATGCCGAAGCCGCGGCGCGGTGTGACGGCGGCGATGACCAGGCCGATGCCGGCGAAGAGCAGCGACAGCAGTGCCACGGAGACCAGTCCCTGTGCGAATCCCTCGGTCTGCTCGGCGAAGTCCAGCTTGGCCAGGAGCGCGCCCGCGTACAGCACGAGCAGCGGAGCGGCGGTCAGCGCGAACATCGCCGAGGCCAGCGCCGCGTACTTGGCGCGGACGTAGTCGGCGGTCTCGATGGGCCGCGAGAAGTACAGCGGCACGGTCCTGAAGCGCAGGTCCCGGGAGACGGACTGGGGTGCCTGGGAGGCGACGTACAGGCTGATGACGCCCTGCATGATGATGGCGTAGCGCGTGTAGTCGACCGGCAGGTCCTTCATCTTCGTGGCGACGGTCACGGCCACCATGATGGCGGCGGGCACGCACATCACCACGAACAGCAGCATCGGCAGCACCTTGGACTTCAGCGAGCGGCCGAAGCCGTAGGCGCCGCGCAGGGACTGCGAGTACAGCGAGCGGCGGGCGTAGGCCCGGCCCAGGCGGGGGCCGTCGTAGCCCCGGTAGCCGATGTCGTGGATGCGGGTCTGGTCACCCGGCATCGTCGTGGGCTGCTCAACCGCCATGGCCGACCGCCTCCCTCCGCTGGGTGCCGTGCTGTTCGTCGTCCCGGAAGACCTCCGAGATGTGGTGGCGGCGCTGCTCCATGCGGACCAGGCCGAGGCCGAGGTCCGCGATGACGTCCCGCACCAGGTCGTACGTCTCCTCGTTCTGCGCGGTGAGGAGCAGGACGTGGCCCGCGCCCGGCAGGCCGGTGCCGTCCTGGGTCCGCACCCCGCGCGCGTGGAGCGCCTCGCGCACCGCGCGGGTGCCGTCCGGGTGCTCGTCGCTGTCGGTCACCTCGATCGCGAGGGTGGTCGTGATCTGGGTGAAGTCGGTGGTGGAGCTGGAACGCAGGAGCTTGCCGCCGTCGACGACGACGACGTGGTCGCAGGTGCGTTCGAGTTCGCCGAGCAGGTGCGAGGTGACCAGGACCGAGATGCCGAAGTCGGTGTGGATGCGGCGGATCAGGCCGAGCATCTCGTCGCGGCCGACCGGGTCGAGGCCGTTGGTCGGCTCGTCCAGGAAGACGAGCCGCGGGTCGTGCACCAGTGCCTGGGCCAGCTTCACCCGCTGCTTCATGCCGGTCGAGTAGCCGCCGATGGGGCGGTACCGCTCCTCGTAGAGGCCGACGTGGCGCAGCGTGTCGGCGGTGCGTTCGCGCGCGGCGGTCGCGGGCAGCCCGGACATGCGTGCCATGTGGACGACGAACTCGGTGGCCGAGACGTCGGGCGGCAGGCAGTCGTGCTCCGGCATGTAGCCGACGCGCTCGCGGATGGCGGCGCCCTCGGTGGCGACGTCGAGGCCGAGCACCTCGGCGCGGCCCTCGGTCGCGGGGGACAGACCCAGCAGGATCTTGATCAGTGTGGACTTGCCGGCTCCGTTGGCGCCGACGAGCCCTGTCACACCGGGTCCGACGTCCACGGAGAGCCGGTCAAGCGCGGTCACCCGTGGGTACCGCTTGCTCAGGCTTTCGGTCGCGATCACAGTCACGTCCTCGACGGTAGTGACGCGCGCCACGGCGGTCGTCAGACCCCAGAGCAGTCTTGGTGTCAGACTCCAGTCGTACGGGTCCGTAGGGGTCCCCCTGAGGTCTCACGCCACCAGCGGCTCCCCGCGGGTCGCCGGGGCCCTGTTGACGTTACGTCTAACGACTGCCACAGTCGCCGGGGTCGAGCCGAGGGGAGTGACGGTGCTCAAGGACGCGCGGGAACGCCGGGTGCACGCCGACGGGGTCGAGCTCGCCGTGGCCGAACTGGGTGACCCGGCCCGGCCGACGGTCCTCCTCGTGCACGGCTACCCGGACAGCAAGGAGGTCTGGTCCGAGGTGGCCGTCCGCCTCGCCGGCCGCTTCCACGTGGTGCTGTACGACGTGCGGGGCCACGGCCGGTCCACGGCCCCGCGGCCGCTGCGCGGCGGCTTCACCCTGGACAAGCTCACGGACGACTTCCTGGCGGTCGCCGACGCGGTCAGCCCCGGGCGGCCCGTGCACCTGGTCGGGCACGACTGGGGCTCCGTGCAGTCGTGGGAGTTCGTCACCGCCGGGCGCACCGAGGGCCGCATCGCCTCCTTCACCTCGCTGTCCGGGCCCTCGCTCGACCACTTCGGCCACTGGATCGGCCGGCGGATGAGGCGGCCCACCCCGCGCCGGGTCGGCCAGCTCCTCGGCCAGGGCGCGAAGTCCTGGTACGTGTACCTGCTGCACACCCCGCTGCTGCCCGAACTGGCCTGGCGGGGCCCGCTGGGCAGGCGCTGGCCGGCGATCCTGCGGCGTGCCGAGAAGCTGTCCGGCGGCGACTACCCGACCTCGTCGCTGCCCCGCGACGCGGCGCACGGCGCCTGGCTGTACCGGGACAACGTCCGGCCCCGGCTGCGCCGGCCCCGCGCGGACGCCTACGCACACGCGCCCGTGCAGCTCATCACGCCCCTGGAGGACCCGTTCCTGTCGGAGCGGCTGTACGACGGCCTGGAGGAGTGGGCGCCGCGGCTGGTGCGCCGGACGCTGCAGGCCGGGCACTGGGTCCCGCGGACCCGCCCCGACCTGCTGGCGACCTGGATCACGGAGTTCGTGACGGCCACCGAGGAGGGCCGTCCCACACCGCGGGCCGACGGGGCGTACGCCGACCGCTTCGGCGGACAGCTCGTGCTGGTCACCGGCGCGGGCAGCGGCATCGGACGGGCGACGGCACTCGCGTTCGCCGAGGCCGGCGCGCGCGTGGTGGCCGTCGACCGCAACGCGCGGGCCGCGGCCCGCACCGCCGAGGTCTCCCTGGCGGCCGGCGCGCGGGAGGCCTGGGCGGAGACGGCCGACGTCTCCGACGAGCAGGCCATGGAGCGGCTCGCCGCGCGCGTCGCCGCCGAGTACGGCGTCGTCGACGTGCTGGTGAACAGCGCGGGAGTCGGCCTGTCCGGCTCCTTCCTCGACACCACCCCCGAGGACTGGCGCGGGGTCCTCGACGTCAACCTGTGGGGCGTCATCCACGCCTGCCGGCTCTTCGGACGGCAGATGGCCGAGCGCGGGCAGGGCGGTCACATCGTCAACCTCGCCTCCGCGGCGGCGTACCACCCCTGGAAGGCACTGCCCGCCTACAGCGCCTCCAAGGCGGCCGTGCTGATGCTCAGCGAGTGCCTGCGTGCCGAGCTGGCCGGACGGGGGGTCGGCGTCACGGCGGTGTGTCCCGGTTTCGTCGCCACCGGCATCACGTCGACGGCGCGGTTCGCGGGCGTCGACGCTGCGGAGGAGAAGCGCCGGCAGCAGCGCGCCACCCGCCTGTACGGGCTGCGCGGCTACCCGTCGGAGAGGGTCGCCGCTGCGATCGTGCGGGCGGTGGTCCGCGACGAGGCGGTGGTCGCGGTCACGCCGGAGGCCCGTGTCCTCCGCGCGGTGTCCCGCTGGGCTCCCGGCCTGGCGCGGCGGATCGCGCGGGTGGAACCCCGGCTGTGAGCCCCCGGTCGGGCCGTGCCGGCCGGGCGGCCGGGCGGCACGGCCCGACCGGGGGCCCGGTTGTCCACAGTTTCACCGCTCAACCTGTGGAAAACCGTGCCGGGCTGTGGATCAAACCTGTCCGCCATGCTCACCCGCGTGATCCGTGTCTCACCCGGCATGCTTGGTGCCATGGACGAAAGACGCACGGTGAAGGTGTCCAAGTTTCTTTCCAGGCACCTGCGCCACCAGCCGGAACGGCTCGGGCTGACCCTGGACGAGGGGGGCTGGGTCGCCATCGACGCACTGATCACGGCAGCGGCCACCCAGGGCTTCCCCTTCTCCCGCGAGGAGCTCGACCACGTGGTCGCCACCAACGACAAGCGGCGCTTCGCCGTCGAGGGCGACCGCATCCGGGCCAGCCAGGGCCACAGCGTCGAGGTCGACCTCGGACTGGCGCCGGCGACCCCGCCGCCGTGCCTCTACCACGGGACGGTGCCCCGCGCCCTGCACGCCATCCGCACCGAGGGGCTCAGGCCCATGCGCCGCCACGACGTGCACCTGTCCGCCGACCGCGTAACCGCGACACGCGTCGGTGCCCGCCGCGGCCGCCCCGTCGTGCTGTCCGTGGACGCCGCCGCCATGCACCGCGACGGCCATGTCTTCCACGTCAGCGCCAACGGCGTGTGGCTGACCCAGGCCGTGCCGGCCCGATACCTTCGGTTCCCCGGTCCCCGCTGACCTGGGCACTTCACCCTTCAGATGCCGATGAGCCGGACTCGGTCACCGCACAGCCGGGACATGTCGGCAAGGTCGGACGTCAGTATGGCCACCGGCCCCGGCCGGCGCAGGGGCCGTCACCCCAGCTGCGCGAGCGCCTCGGTGGCAATGCGCTCGAAGGCGTCCATGTCGGCGGCGAAGTCCGAATCCGGGATCGGCCAGTGGATGACGATCTCGGTGAAGCCGAGTTCCCTGTGCCTGCCGGCGAAGTCGACGAAGGCGTTGAGGGACTCCAGGGGACGGCCACGGTCCGGCGTGAAACCAGTCAGCAGGACCTTGTCCACGGCGTCGGCGTCGCGGCCGATGTCCAAGCACGCCTTTCCCAGCTTCTCAACCTGGTCACGCAGTGCCTGGCGGGACTGCTCAGGGGTACCCGTCTCGTACAGCTTGGGGTCACCCGTGGTCACCCACGCCTGGCCGTGGCGCGCGGCGAGCCGCAGCCCGCGCGGGCCGGTGGCGGCCACCGCGAAGGGCAGCCGGGGCCGCTGCACACAGCCGGGGATGTTGCGCGCCTCGTGCGCCGAGTAGAAGTCGCCGTTGTACGAGACACCGTCCGTGCCGTCCTCGGTCAGCAGCCGGTCGAGCAGCGGCACGAACTCCTCGAACCGCGCGGCACGCTCGCGCGGGGTCCAGGGCTCCTGACCGAGCACCGTGGCGTCGAAGCCATTGCCACCCGCGCCGATGCCCAGCGTGATCCGGCCGCCGGAAATGTCGTCCAGCGAGATCAGTTCCTTGGCCAGAGTCACCGGGTGCCTGAAATTAGGCGACGTGACGAGGGTGCCCAAGCGCATCTGCTCGGTGACGCCCGCGGCGGCGGTGAGTGTCGGTACCGCTCCGAACCAGGGCCCGTCACGGAACGGGACGCGCCAGGACAGGTGGTCGTAGGTGTACGCGCCGTGGAACCCGAGCTCCTCCGCACGCTGCCATGCGGCGCGGCCCCCCTCGTGCCAGCGGCGGTACGGGAGGATCACGGTGCTCAGACGCAGACTCATGCTCCAGAGCCTACGGTGCCCCTCGGCGCGTCTGCGAACGGTCGTACTCGGGGTCGGCCACTGCTGGTGCCGGAACGGCCGAGGAGGCGGGGCGCCCGGAGACCGGCCGAGAAACGTGGACCAGGGCGTTCTGAGGGCTCCTGAGGAGCGGGCGCTGCCGCGTCGGTCATCCCTCAAAGCCAGCAACGCGCGGGCCTGCCCGGATGGAGATGACGTGCTTGGCCGGGAGCGTGGCACACGGCGTCAGTGCGATGGCACGCCGGCACAGAGGGTCCGCTTCCGGCGTGCATACGTCGGGTGGCAGCCATACGTTGGAAAAGCCGAGGTCGCAAATCTACCCAAATGACCGCCAGCACTTGCACGGCCGAGTCGCCCTCGATCAGCAGAGGAGATCCTCATGGCAAGCAACAACCGCGCCGTCGTCTTCAACGCTCCGAAAGACATGCGCGTCGAGTCCCGCGACTTCCCGAAGCTTAAGATGCCGAACGGGAAAGACGCCCCGCATGGCGCCATCCTCAGGCTCGTCGCCACCAACATCTGCGGTAGCGACCTGCACATCTACCGCGGTTCCTTCCCGGTGCCCCAGGGCATGGTGATGGGGCACGAGAACACCGGGGAGGTCATCGAGGTCGGCCCCGACGTCGAGTTCCTCAGTGAGGGCGACCTCGTCTCCGTCCCGTTCAACGTCGCCTGCGGCCGATGCCGCAACTGCAAGGCGCGCCGGACCGACGTCTGCGAGACCACGAACCCCAAGGTGCCCTGCGGAGCATACGGCTTCAACCTGGGCGACTATGACGGTGGCCAGGCCGAGTACATGTTCGTCCCGTACGCCGACTTCCAGCTCCTGAAGTTCCCGGACAAGGACCAGGCCATGGCGAAGATCCTTGACCTGGCGGTGCTCTCGGACATCCTGCCCACCGCGTTCCACGGTCTCATGGAGGGCGGTGCCAAGACGGGCTCGACCGTGTACATCGCCGGCGCCGGCCCGGTCGGCCGCTGCGCCGCGGCATCGGCGCGCCTCCTGGGGGCGTCCTGCATCATCGTCGGCGACCACAACAAGGACCGCCTGGAGCTGGTGAAGAACAACGGCTGCGAGACGATCGACCTGACCCAGGACGCACCGCTCACCGACCAGATCGAGGCCATCCTGGGCGAACCCCGGGTCGACTGCGCAGTCGACTACGTCGGCACCGAGGCACACGGCATCGGCCGCGAGGCCGAGGACATGGACCCGGCCTACGCCATCAACCAGGTGATCGACGCCACCCGCGCGGGCGGAGCCACCGGAATCATCGGCGTCTACGGCCCCGACCCGCTCGCGAAGTCGAAGGACGAGCAAGAGGGAACGTACCCGATCGACATCGGCAAGGCCTGGATCAAGTCACCGCGGATCACCGCCGGGCAGGCACCGGTCATGCAGTACAACCGCGAACTGATGATGGCGATCCTGTGGGACCGCATGCCCTACTTGAGCGCCCTGCTCAACGCGAAGGTGATCAGCCTCGACGAGGCCCCCGAGGCCTACGCGACCTTCGACTCGGGAGTGCCGCTCAAGTTCATCATCGACCCCCACGGCCTCATTCCCACCTGAGGCCCGCCCTCCCCGGCCCGCAGTCCCCGTTCGGGGAGGCCGCGGGCCGGACCCCTGCCTTGCCGACGCATCGGCCGGCGAAAAGGCCCGGGAAGAGACTCCGCCTCGGCGGTCGACCGGGGCGGTCGGGTAGCGGGGGCCGACTGCCTCGGTCGGCCTCGTCACGAGGTCGCCTCGGTCAGCTGCTCGGGGGCCGATTCAGTCTGGTCGGACATCGACCGTGCCGCCTGCTCGTCGGCTTGCCGACGCACCGAATGGGCTGAGGCTGCTTCGGCAGAGTCAGCCGACTCGGGGTCGTGGTGCGGCATCTTCGCCCCGCCCCGAAGTGGACCGACCCGACCGGGAGCGAGGTCGCCGGCAGCACAGGAGCAGCTCGCCTGACCGGGTCCGGCCGTGGGCGCGGTGCCGGAAGTGTCCCCGCCGCCCCGCGGGCCCGGGACGTGACCTCCGCAACGTCTCAGGTGCGCGGAGTTCCGCACACCCGTGCGGGCATGTGCGGGACAATGGCCGGGTGACCTCAGCGACTCGACAGCCCGAGCCCCCGGCCGCGCCCACGCTCGCGGCATCACCCGACCAGGGAGGTGCCCCCATCGTCCGGCCGCGGCTGATCGCCACCGACCTCGACGGAACCCTGCTGCGCGACGACAAGTCCGTCTCGCCCCGCACGGTCTCCGCCCTCGCCGCCGCCGAGGAGGCAGGCATCGAGGTCTTCTTCGTGACCGGCCGCCCGGCCCGCTGGATGGACGTCGTCAGCGACCACGTCCACGGTCACGGCCTGGCGATCTGCGGCAACGGCGCGGCCGTGGTCGATCTGCACGGCGGTCCCGGCGCCCACCGCTTCGTCAAGGTGCGGGACCTGGCACGGGAGAACGCGGTGGAAACGGTGGGGCTGCTGCGCGAGGCGGCGCCGGGCACGGTCTACGCGGTGGAGCAGACGTACGGCTTCTACCAGGAGCCGACGTATCCCAAGCTGCACATGGAGACACCCGACACCCTCGCACCCGCCGAGGAGTTGCTGGCGCCGGACGGGGTCGGCTCGGACCAGCCGATCCTGAAGATCCTCGCCTACCACCCCGAACTGGACCCGGACGCCTTCCTCACCCTCGGCCGGCTTGCCGTCGGCGGGCGCGCCACCATCACCCGGTCCAGCCCCAGCGCCCTGCTGGAGATCAGTGGCCCGGGTGTGTCCAAGGCCAGCACGCTCGCCCTGTGCTGTGCCGAGCGCGGTATCTCGCACGAGCAGGTCGTCGCCTTCGGGGACATGCCGAACGACGTCGAGATGCTGACCTGGGCCGGCCGGTCCTACGCGATGGGCAACGCGCACCCCGCCGTGGTCGCCGCGGCGTCCGGGCGGACGGTCGCCAACAACGACGACGGGGTCGCGGTCGTCATCGAGCGCATCCTCGGCGACCGGCTGTAGCGGCAGCCGGCGTCCGCAGCCCCGGTGCCGGCCCGTGGCGGGCCCCTAGTCCAGGTGGACGCCGCGGGCGGCCAGCCACGGCAGCGGGTCCACCGCCGAGGCCGACTGCTCGTTGGTCCCCACCTCGAAGTGCAGATGCGGGCCGGTGGAATTCCCGGTGGTGCCGGACTGGCCGATCCACTGGCCGCTCGTCACCCGCTCACCACGCTCGACGGCGACGGAGGCGAGGTGGGCGTACCGCGTGAACGAGCCGTCCGGGTGCCGGAGGACGATCTGGACGCCGAAAGGGCCCCCGCAGGCCACCCTCACCACCCGTCCCGCGCCGACCGCCCGCACCGGTGTGCCGATCGGCACCGCGAAGTCCTGCCCGGTGTGCCGGTGCGCCCACCGCCTCCCTCTGTTGCCGAACCCGGCGGACATCTCGTACGCGTCCACCGGCGCGACCCAGGCCCGCGGGGAGCCGGCCGGCGACGGGCCCAGGCGCACGGCGTCACGGCACCTGCCCGCCGCGACCGAGGCGTCCGCCTGGCGCTCCAACCGCCGCCGTGCGGCCTGAAGCCTCTGCCGGATGTCCTTGCTCAGCTCGGCGAGGCGGACGGTGCGCCGGTCCAGCGTCCGCCAGACCCGCACCGCCCTGACCTCCTCCGCGGCGAGCCGAGCCTCGGCCCGGCGGCCGCTGCGGACCATGGGCGTGAGGACGCCGCCCGCCTGCCGCGCGGCACTCTGACGGCGCACCAGGTCCTCCGGGTCGCCCGCGAGCAGCAGCTGCACGGTGAGCGGCAGTCCCCCTCCGGCGCGGTACTGGGCGCGCGCGACCCGGCCCAGGTCCTCCTGCAGACCGGCGACCCGCCCGCGCTCACGGTCGAGGAGTGCGTCGATGCGCCGGACCCGCTGCCGCTGCTTCGCCGCCTCACGCCGGCCGGCGCGGTAGCGCTGGGCGGTCACGGCGGCCTCCTTGTAGAGGCGCGCCAGCCGTGCGCCGGCGCCGTTGTCGCCGCCACGGTTGTGGGCGCCGGCGGGACCCCCGGCCGCCACGGTGAGCGCCCACAGCAGTGCGAGCAGCAGAAACCGGCAGCGAAGTGAGTGCATGCGGCGATCCTGGCCCGCGGGAGCGGGTGACAGCGGCGTCGCCGCCGTACGGCCGGGGCGGGAATCGCCCGGATGGCTCCCGTCCGGCCCCCGGACCGCCGACGGGAGGCCGTCGTGCCGACGGTCCGGCCGGCCCGGGTCGCGGCGGGTCGTAGGGTGCGCCACCCGGCCGCGCCGGCCGCCTCCGGCGGAACCTAGTGCCGCGACAGGCAACGTTCGCCCCGTCGCGACGCCCGGCACGCCCTCTCGCACCGGACGCCGCTCCCTGACGGGCAAACGTTGCCTGCCGCGGCACTAGCGGACCCCGGCGAGCAGGTCCGTCTCCGCCTCGCGGTCGAGCATCGTGCGCAGCGGCCCGGGCACCGCGGCCAGCTCCGCGTACGGTCCGCGCTGCACCACGCGGCCCTCGTCGAGCACGATCACCTCGTCGACGGCCTCCACGCCCGCGAGCCGGTGTGTGATGAGCAGCGTGGTGCGGCCCTCGGTGGCGGCCAGCAGATCCGCGGTGAGCGCGTCGGCGGTGGGCAGGTCGAGGTGTTCGGCGGGTTCGTCGAGGACCAGGACCGGGAAGCCGGCCAGCAGTGCGCGGGCCAGCGCCAGCCGCTGCCGCTGCCCGCCGGACAGCCGTGCGCCGTGCTCGCCGACCAGGGTGTCGAGTCCGTCGGGCAGGCCGTCGGCCCAGTCGAGCAGCCGGGCCCGCGCGAGCGCGTCGCGCAGGTCGGCCTCGCTCGCGTCCTTCCTCGCGAGCAGCAGGTTCTCGCGCACGGAGCTGTCGAAGAGGTGCGCGTCCTGGGCGCACAGCCCGACCAGGCGGCGGACGTCGTCGCCGTCGAGGGCGCAGGCGTCGACACCGCCGAGCGTGTACGTCCCGGCCCGCGCGTCGAGGAACCGCAGCAGCACCTGCGCGAGGGTCGTCTTGCCCGAGCCCGACGGCCCGACCACGGCGATCCGGCGACCCCGTTCCACGGTCAGACGGAGCCCGGTGAGCGCGTTCCGGTCCTGCCCGGCGTACCCGGTGGTCAGGTCCTTCACGATGAGCGGGAAGGGCGAGGCCGGCGCCGGCCGGGGCCGCTCCGGCTCACGGACGGGCTCCGGCGCGTCCAGCACCTCCTGGACACGCTCGGCGCTGCGGCGTACGCGCCGGCGGTACTGCACGGCGAGCGGCAGTCCGAGCACGGCCTCGAAGGCGGCCAACGGAGTCAGCACGACGACGGCCACCGCCACGCCGGCCAGGCGCCCGTCGGCGACCGCGCGCGCACCCACGGCGGCGGCCGCCGCGACGGTCAGCCCCGAGACCAGCGCGGTCAGCCCGGCGCCGAGCGCGGTGGCGGTGGCGGCGCGGCAGGCGATCCGGGTCAGCACGGAGTCGGCCCGCCGTGCCTCGGCGGTACGGGCGGGCAGCGCACCGGCGACCGTCAGCTCCGCGGTTCCGGTCAGCAGGTCGGTGACACGCGTCGCGAGCAGACCCCGCGCCGGGGCGAGCCGGCGCTCGGCGCGCCGGGCCACCGACCCCGAGACCAGCGGGACACCGACCCCGGCCGTGAGCAGACCGGCGGCGAGGACCGCGCCTGCCTCGGGCAGCAGCCAGGCCGTGAAGGCCACGGAGGCGGCGGACACGATCAGCGCCGCTCCGGCGGGCAGCAGCCAGCGCAGCCAGTAGTCCTGCAGCGCGTCCACGTCGGCGACGAGCCGGGTCAGCAGGTCGCCCCGCCGTGTGCGGCGCAGCCCGCCGGGCGCCAGCCGCTCCAGCCGCCGGTAGACGGCCACCCGGGTGTCGGCGAGCATCCGCAGCACCGCGTCGTGCGACACCAGCCGCTCCGCGTACCGGAAGACGGCACGCCCGATACCGAAGGCCCGCGTCGCCGTGACGGCCACCATCAGATACAGCACGGGCGGGTGCTGCGAGGCACGCGAGATCAGCCAGCCCGAGGTGGCCATCAGCCCGACGGCGCTGCCGAGCGCCAGGCTGCCGAGCAGCAGCGCGCCGGTGAGCCTTCCCCGCCGGGGACCGGACATCGCACGGACCCGGGCAAGCACTCGCCGCGTGCGCCCTCGGACGGCCGCGTTGCCGGCGACTCGGGCTCGCGTCTCCGCGCGGCCGTCCACGGCGGCGACCGCGGTGGTGGCGCTCACCGCGGTCCCGTCGTCCGCGGCCGCCCGGGCCACCGTCACGTCCCCGGCCGCCGGCTTCCCTCCCCTTCGCCCATCTGCGGCCGCCGGGCCGCCCACCTCGCCGGGAAGGCGCGTGAGCGGGGCCGGCTCCAGCCGGACCACGCGGTCCGCGACCTCCAGCAGCGCCGGCCGGTGCGCGACGAGCAGCACCGTCCGCCCGGCGGCGAGCCGCCGCACCGCCCGCACGACCTCGGCCTCGGTGCCGCCGTCCAGCGCCGCCGTCGGCTCGTCGAGCAGCAGGACGGGCCGGTCGGCGAGGAAGGCCCGGGCGAGCGCGAGCCGTTGCCGCTGTCCGGCGGAAAGGCCCGTTCCGTCCTCGCCGAGCACGGTGTCCAGGCCCTCGGGCAGAGCCTCGGCGAACCTCAGCGCACCCGCGTCCGCCAGGGCCCGCCGTACCGCGGCGGTGTCCGCACCGGGCCGCGCAAGCCGTACGTTCTCGGCGATCGTGCCCGCGTACAGGTGCGGCCGCTGGGGCACCCAGGCGATGCGCGACCGCCACTGCTCGAGGTCGAGGCCGGCGAGATCCGCCTCGCCGACGCGGACCCGCCCCCCGGCGGGCCGCACGAACCCCAGCAGCACATGCAGCAGCGTCGACTTGCCCACTCCGCTCGGCCCGACCAGAGCCACCGTCTCCCCGGATTCGACGGCGAAGGAGACGTCCCGCACGGCGTCGGCGGTCCGGCCAGGATGGCGGACGGTGACGTCCTCGAAGGCCAGCGCCCCCGACGGGACGGCGCCGGTGCCCGACGGGGGCACCGGCGTCTCCAGCACGGCGAAGATCTCCTCGGCCGCGGCCAGCCCCTCCGCCGCCGCGTGGTATTGCGCGCCCACCTGCCGCAGCGGCAGGTAGGCCTCGGGCGCCAGGACGAGGATGACCAGCCCGATGTACAGGTCCATCTCGCCGGCGACGAGGCGCATGCCGATCGTGACGGCGACGAGGGCCACGGACAGCGTGGCCAGCAGCTCCAGCGCGAAGGACGACAGGAAGGCGATCCGCAGGGTCCGCATGGTGGCTCGCCGGTACTCGGCGGTGATGCGGCGGATCGACTCCGCCTGGGCCTTGGCCCGGCCGAACACCTTCAGCGTCGGCAGCCCCGCGACCACGTCCAGGAAGTGCCCGGACAGCCGGGAGAGCAACCGCCACTGACGATCCGTCCGGGACTGCGTGGCCCAGCCGATCAACACCATGAAGACGGGAATGAGCGGCAGGGTGAGGACGATGAGGGCCGCCGAGAGCCAGTCCTCCGTGACGATCCGCGCCAGGACCGCCATCGGGACGACGACCGCAAGCCCGAGCTGCGGCAGATAGCGCGAGAAGTAGTCGTCGAGGGCGTCGACCCCGCGCGTGGCAAGCGCGACCAGCGAGCCGGTCCGCTGCCCGGCGAGCCACCCGGGACCGAGCGCGGCCGCCCGGTCCAGCAGCCGAGCGCGCAGCTCCGACTTCACGGACGCGCTCGCCCGGTGCGCGGCCAGCTCGGTGAGCCAGGCGACCAGTGCCCGGCCGCCGGCGACGGCCACCAGTGACAGCAGGGGAGTGCGCAGCCCGGCGACCGGCGTCCCCTCCTGGAAAGCGCCCACCACCACCTCGGCGACGAGCATCGCCTGTGCGACGACCAGTCCGGCGCCGAGAGCGCCGAGCCCGACGACCGCCACCAGGAACAGACGCGTGGCGCGGGCGAACCGCAGCAGGCGCGGATCAATCGGTTTCACGTGAAACAAGCCCTTCGTTCCAGGGAGGTGTCGCATGCGGCACGGCACGCGGCACCGTGCGACCCCCCTCCCTGCCAGACTCAGTGCGCGGCGCCGGCCGCGGTGTCCGCAGCGATGTGCTGGGTGCCGATGCGCTTGCGGAACACCCAGTAGGTCCACCCCTGGTACAGCAGGACGACGGGCGTGGCGATCCCGGCGCACCACGTCATGATCTTCAGGGTGTACGGGCTCGACGAGGCGTTGGTGACCGTCAGGCTCCACCGCTCGTCGAGCGAGGACGGCATCACGTCCGGGAAGAGCGCCAGGAACAGCATCGCCACGGCGGCCGCGATCGTGACGCCCGACAGGGCGAACGACCACCCCTCACGCCCCGCCTGGTTCGCCGCGAGCGCGGCCACCAGGGCGGCCACCGCCACGGTCAGCGCCACCAGACTGCGCCCGTTGCCCGTGTCGCTCTGCGTCCACAGCAGGAAGACCACCGCGAAGACGGCCGCCGCGAGACCGACACGCAGCGCCAGCGCCCTGGCCCGTTCACGGATGTCACCCACGGTCTTGAGCGCGGTGAACACCGCGCCGTGGAAGGTGAACAGCGTCAGGGTCACCAGCCCGCCGAGGAGCGCGTAGGGGTTGAGCAGGTCCCAGACGGTGCCCACGTACTCGAAATTCCGGTCGATCCGCACGCCCCGCACGATGTTGCCGAAGGCCACACCCCACAGGAACGCGGGAACCAGCGAGCACCAGAAGATGGCGGTCTCCCAGTTGCGCTGCCAGTGCTCCTCGCGCCGCTTGGCCCGGTACTCGAAGGCCACACCCCGCACGATCAGGCAGAGCAGGATGACCAGCAGCGGCAGGTAGAACCCGGAGAACAGCGTGGCGTACCACTCGGGGAAGGCGGCGAAGGTGGCCCCGCCCGCGGTGAGCAGCCACACCTCGTTGCCGTCCCAGACGGGACCGATGGTGTTGATCAGCACCCGTCGCTCCGGCCGGTCGCGGGCCAGCAGCCTGGTGAGGATGCCGACTCCGAAGTCGAACCCCTCCAGGAAGAAGTAGCCGGTCCACAGGACGGCGATCAGGACGAACCAGACGTCGTGCAGTTCCATGACGGTGCAGCTCCCTGGGCCTAGTAGGAGAAGGCCATCGGCTTGTCGGCGTCACGGTCGCCGCCGATCTTCGTGGGCGGGTTCAGGTCGGCCTCCGTCAGCTCGGGCGGGCCGGCCTTGACGTACTTCACGAGCAGCTTCACCTCGACGACGGCGAGGATCGCGTAGAGCAGCGTGAAGAGGGTCATCGAGGTGAGCACCTCACCCTGGGAGACACCGGG
>NZ_JBSFNN010000046.1:0-51491 GCF_053587115.1 Streptomyces sp. NPDC003697 | reverse complement strand
GCCACGAGACGGGCGGACTCCCGGTCGGCGGAGGCGGCGGAGGGGCACGGCGGCTGGTGCTGGCACATGGGTCGGATCTCTCGCTGTGTGGTCTCGGAAACGGCCGGGACGCCCACCGTGTCCTCGGGGGTCCGCTCACGCTTCCCTGCGCACGCCGGGGCCCCCGTGGTGCGCCTCCCGCCCGCCGTCGTACGGCAGACGCGAGGTCACGGGGGTGGCCTCCAGCCGGGCCGTGATGACGAGGACGCCCTCCTCGATCTGGTAGTCGAGCGGAAGACCGAGGCCGCGCATCGCGGCGACCATGCCGGTGTTCGACGCCTGCGTCACCGCGTACACGCTCTCGCAGCCCGCCTGGACGGCCATCGCCACCAGCCGGCGCAGCAGTTCCGCGCCGATGCCGCGCCGCTGCCACTCGTCCTCGACGAGCAGTGCGACCTCCGTCTCGTCACCGTCCCACAGCAGGTGGCCCAGGCCGACGATCCGCCCCGACGCGGTACGCACCGCCAGCGTCCGTCCGAAACGCGGGCTGAGCAGGTGCCTGAGGTAGCGGTCCGCATCACCGACCGGCCCGTGGTAGCGCATGGCCAGCGTCCGCGACGAGCACCGCTCGTGCATGGCCCTCGCCGCGTCGAGGTCGCCCGTGTCCGCCCGCCGCACGGAGATCGGGTTGCCCGCGGGGAGCGTCAGCACGTCCTGGCTGGGCGGGATGCGCGGCCCGAGCCGCGCGTCCAGTTCGACCAGCGCCCGCGCCCGGGCGAACTCGGTGGGCGTGAACGGCAGGTACGGCCGCTCGACGGTGATCACTCCGCCCTCCGGTGCCCGCAGCCGCATGACCGTGTCCTCGAGCACCCCCTCGACCGGGACCTGCTGCGGGCCGGGGCCGCCGCCCACGGGCTTCGCGGGCAGCGAGCGGATGGTGCACCGGCCGAGCAACTGCCGTAGCACGAGCGGGAGCTCCGCCGCGTCCAGGGCGGTGCGCGCGGCCAGGCCCAGCACCCGTGTGGGCGCGTCGACGAGGTCGTGGGCGTCGGCCCGCTCGATCCACGTGCCGGCGCCCCCGGCCCCCGACACCGACCGGGTGATGTCGGCCGCCTCCACCTCGCCGGGCGCGCGCAGCAGGAACTCGTCCACCGTGCCCGCGGCCAGCGGGTGCGTCTGCAGACTGAGGATGTCGACCTGGTGCGTGGCCAGGGCCGTGCACAGCGCGGCCAGCGATCCGGGCTCGTCCTTCACCGTGGTCCGCACCCGCCACAGGACGCCCGTTCGCGCCATCTCGCCGGGCGGCGCCGGGGACGGAGCGGACGGCCCGGTCCGCCCCCGCTGCCCCGGTAGCGGCCGGGCGCCGGTATCGTCCGCGGGCGGTGCGTGACCGTGGCGTCGTGCCCACCAGGTGTGGAACACCGCCGTCGCGATCAGCGCGACCGCCGAGATCCCCAGCAGGGCCGGACCGTCGGGGCCGTGTCCGACGAGGTTAGCCACCGCGTCGGCCACCGCGACGGCCGTGAACAGGGCGGCGAGTTCGACCACGTCCCGCCGCCAGTGGTGTACCGGGCGTCCGTGCCTGGCCCGGGTCACATCGAAGTTCGTTCGCGTCATGCACCAACTGTGAAGGAACGGTGTTGCGTGATCACGAACGCCTTGTGTCCGACGGGTAAAGGGCGTTCTGTGTCTTTTTGGCGCCCCTCCTCCGGTGAACACGGCGCCGGTGAGGCGGTCCCGGTCGGCCTGCTGCGGCGCATGCGCCGCGCGCGCCGCGTTCCGGGGCCACCGGCCGGGAGGTTCCGCGTCCGTCCGCCGTTCCGCGACATGGGGCGGGTCGCCGCGCGGCGACGAAGACCGGGGATACGCCCGCGACATGGACGGCCGTGGAGCCGGTCACCGGCCGCCCCTCCGGCCCGCGACGACGCGTCCCCGCGGGAAGAGGGCGGGGGCGTGCCGCGCACCAGGGGATGACGCTGGTGCGCGGCAACGAGACAGAGGGTACGGGAGCCGGCGCAGATCCGGCCCGTCCGCGGCGCCTGGAGAAGGGCCCGGCGCCGCCCCCGCGCGCGCCGCCGGGCCGTCAGCTCCTCGCCGGCGCCGCCCCGTCGAGTTCGCCGAAGAGTCGGTGAGCCCCGCGGCGGTGCGGGTCAGCGGCTGCCGTCGAGGATGACGCGGGCGACCAGCGCGGGGTCGTCGTTCATCGGGACGTGTCCGCAGCCCGGCAGCCGGACGAGCCGGGCCCGCGGGATGACCTGCTTGGCCCGGATGCCCTGTCGGCGCAGCAGCAGCCGGTCCCGGGTGCCCCAGGCCACGGTGACGGGTACGCCGACGACGTCGTCGGTGAACTGGACCGTGATCCCCGCCCGGAGCGTCTCCTCGAACCCGGTGGCGTGCGCCAGGGCGAGCGTCTCGGCGACCACGGCCTCCGGTGAACGGCGCGCTGGCCGGGCGTAGATGGTGCTCGTCAGGGCGGTGCGGCCGGCCGCCGTGCGGGACAGCCGCTGCACGAGCGGCAACGGCAGACGCCGTGCGATCCGCCGCATCCCGAGCAGCACGGAGAAGGCGTAGCGCCGCTCGGTCTGCGTCCAGAATCCGGCGGGGGACAAGGCGGTGACGGACCGTGCGATGCCTTCGCGTCCCATCTCCAGGGCCAGCAGGCCGCCGAGGGAGTTGCCCGCCACATGGGGCCGCTCGGCGTCCAGTTCCCGGCACAGCGCGCCGAGTGCGGCGTTCATCGTGGGCAGGTCGTGCCGGAGCCCGCCCGGCAGGGCGGGGGAGGTGCCGAATCCGGGCAGGTCCACGGCGATCACGTCGCGCTCGGCGGCGAGGAGGTGCACCACCGGGTCCCACGCCTGGCGGTGGTGCCCGATGCCGTGCAGCAGGAGCAGCGGCTCGCCGCTGCCCACGCGCGCGTAGGAGAGGGTCACGGTCTGCCGGCCCTGGGCGGAGGGGACCTTGACGGAGACGGTGGCGGACATGGGTGCTCCTCGTCGGGATCGTGACGAACGGCGGGTAGACAGCTTGTCAGCAATCGCTACCGACGGGTAGCCCCCGTGGTGCCGGTTGAGGGACCGCCCGTCCGCTGCGGCGTCGCCTGGACACGGCCGCTGGGACTCCGCTGGGATGGGAGGCGTGACGACCGAAACCGGGACCGACGTCTTCGAAGAGCACCGCCCCGTCCTCATGGGGGTCGCCTACCGCATGCTCGGCCGGGTGGCCGACGCCGAGGACGTGGTCCAGGAGGCCTGGCTGCGCTGGGCCGGCGCCGACCGGAGCGACGTGCGCGAGCCGCGTGGCTTCCTGGTGCGCGTCACCACGCGTCTCGCCATCGACCGGCTCCGTCAGATCAAGGCGCTGGGCGAGGCCTACGTCGGGCCCTGGCTGCCGGAGCCGTTCGTCACCGACTTCGCGGACTCGGTGCCGGACGCCTCGGAACAGGCCGTGCTGGCCGACTCCGTGTCGCTGGCCGTGCTGGTCGTCCTGGAGTCGCTGTCGCCGCTCGAACGCGCGGTGTTCGTCCTGAGGGAGGCGTTCGGTTACCCGTACGCGGACATCGCCGCCATGCTCGACCGGAGCGAGAGCGCGGTGCGTCAGCTGGGAGCACGGGCCCGCCGGCACATCGACGAGGGGCGGCCGCGCTACGAGGTCGACCCGGCCCAGCGGCGCGACCTGACGGAACGGTTCCTGGCCGCCGCCGTGGACGGCGACCTGGAGGGGCTGATGGCGCTGCTGGCGCCGGACGCCCGCCTGGTGGGCGACAGCGGCGGCAAGTCCAAGGCCCCGCTGCGGGTCCTGCGGACCGCCGACAAGGTGGGCCGCTTCCTCGTCGGCGTGGCCGGAAAGGGCATCGCGGACCTGGCCATTCGACTCGTGGAGCTCAACGGGGGTCCTGCCGTGCTGCTCCTGTCCGGTGGCAGGCCGGACACCGTCTTCCAGCTGGACGTGGCGGAGGGGCGGGTCCAGACCGTCTACGTCCTCCGCAACCCGGACAAGTTGGCGCCCTTGGCCGGCATCTGAGTGACGGGTCGACGGAGCGGCGACCGGGGTGACGGCGGGCCTGCGGGCATCCGGCCGGCCCGCCCCGCGCTGGCCGAAGACCCGTCCCGCGCCCGGCCGCCCCCGAACGTCCTCCGCGCCCGACCCGCCGTGCCACGACGGGAAGCTGCCGCGCCCGGAGAGCCTGCAACGGCCGATCCCGCCCCGTGCCGCACGCCGGCGCGACCTCGGCGCCATCCGCGCCCACCGGGTGACCGGTGAGATGACCGGGGGACTGAAGGATGCGGGCATCCCCGCGGCGGTCGGCGGCGCTGCGGGCGGCGAGAGCCGCGTGCCCGACGTGCACACACTGCCCGCCCCCGTCCGTGGCGTCGTCGAGCACGCCTACGGCGCCGCCACGGACGACCTGTTCCCCGCGGCCACGCCCTTCGCCCTGCTCGCGCCGGTGGCGGTGGTCCTCCTGAAGGAGAAGCCGCTCAAGACGACCAGCGGCATGGAGCGGCTCGCCCAGGAGTCGCGCGCCCCGGCGGCCGACGCCACCGCACCGGCGCAGCGGCCGGGGGGCGTCCCCGCCGGCCACGGACAGCGGTCCCGCGGCGCCGGCCGGCTGAGCCCCGGCACCCGAGAGGACACACCGACCCCGAACGGGGCCGCTCGTCACGGACGGCGGGCGGCCCCGTCCGCGTCCCCCGACGTCCGTCGGCCACCCGCCGCGCGACGAGGGCCCTCGTGGTCGCCCGGCACCGGGCGGGGCGGGCGGACGCCGGGCAGCCCCAGGCGGTGCGTGGCCCTAAACGAACGCCACGTGAACGCTGTGCGGACCGCGCGCGGTCCCGGTCCGCGAGGAGGAGGATTGGTCTTGACCAAGGATGAGGGCCGTCCTATGGTCGCAGACAAGTAAAACAACCTTTAATAAACAAGGCGCTGAAAACGCCGCCGGACCACGGCGATCGCGGAGGACAGGGTGGGGACGACGCAGCTGGAATCGGTGCCGGAGCCCAAGTACTGGCACCTGAAGACCGTGCTCAGCGAGGCACTGGACTCGGAGTTCTCGGTCGGCGAGGTCCTGCCCAACGAGCGCGAGCTCGCCGCCCGCTTCGGCGTGGCCCGTGCCACGCTCCGCCAGGCACTGGAGCAGCTCGAACTCGAGGGGAGGCTGCAGCGCCGCCGCGGCGTCGGGACGACCGTCGCCCCGCCGCGCGTCGGCGTCGCCGTCGGCACCGAGCGGGACGCCTGGCCCGGCGCGGCCGGCGACGCCTGGCAGCCGGTGGACTGCGCCCGGACCGTCCCGCCCGCCGCCGTCGCCGCCGCTCTGAACACCGGTGACGAGCCGGTACAGACGGTGCGCCGCTCCCGCGTGAGCCACGGCCAGCCGGTCGCCGCGGAGCTGCTGTACATCCCGGCGTCGTCGGTGCCCGACCTGACGGCCATCGACGCCCCCTCCGGTGCGGCGCGCGCCCGGGCGGTGCTGCGCGAGCTGCAGCGCCTGGAGCTGGCGGGCCAGGACCGTGCCGTCGAGCTCGGCTCGGCCCGCGCCGACGACGCCAGGGAGCTGGACCGGCTGCCCGGTGCGCCCGTCCTCGTCGTCACCACCCGTTTCTTCGCCGAGGGCCGCACCGCGGCGCTCTCCGTGGCCACCTACCGCGCGGACACCTGCCGGCTGACCTTCGGCGACTCGGGCCGCGTGGAGATCCACCACGGCCCCGAGCGCCAGGCATCGTGAGGGCGGCCGGGGAGTACGCCGGCAGCTGACCGGGCCGGCCGGGAACCTTCCGGGCCGGGAACCCTCCGCCCCTGGCCTTCCGTGACTCAGCGGCGGGCCGTGATCGTGCCCTCGACCGCGAACAACTGCTCCTCGACGTGGGCGAGGGCCAGCCGCAAGGCGCCCGTCGCCACGACCGCCTCGCCCAGCCGGGACAGGGCCACCTTCGGCGGCCGCAGGCAGTAACGGTTCAGCTCCCGCCGCAGCGGCTCCAGCACCCCGTCCAGGCCGGTCGCCCAGCCGCCGATCACGACGAGTTCCGGGTCGAGGGCCAGCACGAGCGCCGCCACGTCGTGGACCAGCCGCCGGATGAAGCGGTCCACGGCCGCGCGGGCCCGCCCGTCACCCTCACGGGCCAGTGCGAAGACCTCGGCCACGGCCTGCTCGTCCAGCGGGTGCAGCGGGCGGCCGGTGGTCGACAGCAGCGTCTCGGGGGTGGCCTCCCGGCCCAGCAGGTGCAGCGCGCCGATCTCACCGGCGGCTCCGCCGTACCCGCGGTGCAGCCGTCCGCCGATGAGTGATCCGGCTCCCGGGCTCAGTCCGGCCAGCACGAAGACCACGTCGTCGGACTCGGTGGCGGCGCCCTTCCAGTGCTCGGCGACCACGGCGGCGTTGGCGTCGTTCTCGACCAGGACGGGGCACCTGAACGAACGGCTCAGCCGCTCTCCCAGGTGCAGGCCGGTCCAGTCCGGCAGCGCGGTGCCCAGCCGGACGACACCGTCGGCCTCCACGATGCCGGGCGTGCCCACCCCGACGGCCCGCAGCGAACTGCGCGGTACGCCGGCCCGGCGCAGCAGCTCCGCCACCGCGCCGCGCAGCCGCTCCAGACGCTCGTCGGCGCCCGCCGTCTCGTCCACGTCCCTGACCTGGGCGCCGAGCACGCGCCCGTCGAGGTCGGCCAGCAGCGCGGCGACGCGGTGCGCGCCGATCTCCAGCCCGAGCAGATGCCCGGCCTCGGCCCGGAACCGGAACCGCCGCGCGGGTCGTCCCTGACGCCGGGCGGCCCCCTCCTCGGCGGCCTTCTCGACGACGAGACCGGCCTCGATGAGTCCCTCGACGACGCCCTCGACCGTCGGCCGGGACAGCCCGGTCACCCGGGTGATCTCCGTGAGCGTCGCGCAGTCCGTGGCACGCAACGCGTGCAGCACCACCGCGGAGTTGATCCGCCGCAGCAGCGAGGGATCCCCGCCGGTCAGCCGCCCCACCGTCCGTCCTCCCAGCTCGTGCGCGTGTGGGGCGGATCGTACTCGGCGCCGTCCGTGGCAGCGAGGCCCGGGCACATCCCGCCCGGCCACCGGGGCCACGGGCGTCTTGCGACGGACCGAGCGCACCACCGCGCGGGCGCGGCCGTGTGCGGACCGAGGGGGACGTGCCGGGGGTGCCCGCACGCAGCGGCCGGCGCGTCGACGCCGGTGAGCCGGTGAGCGGCGGCCCACGCGGCGGTCCGGGGACGGGCGCCCCCGGCGAGGCCCCGCCCCACCCACGACCGCCCACGCCCGGCGCCCCGACCGAGGGGCCGTCACCCACGATCGCCCACGCCCGGCGCCGATCAGAGGGACCGTCAACCAGCATGTGCTCACCGGCCGGTCACCCGGAGCGTCCCCGCCTGCCCCCGCACGCCGAGGCGCCCGACGGCCCGCACCCGCTGCGCACACGTCCCGAGTCCGCCGAACCCGCCGGACGACTGACGCCCCGCCAGTTGTCAGTGGCGACCGGTTTACTGGACCACATGGACATCGCCGAGTATCTCGCCGTGATCGAGCGGCTGTGCGCGCGGGACTTCCCGGTCGCGCAGGGCCGGTCCGATCTGGGGTCGGCCGGACCCGGCTACTTCATAGCCGAGTTGGCGACGCGGCACGGCCGGGGGGCCGACGAGGCCGCACCGTGCGGACAGGCCGTGGAGGACGCGCACGCCCTGAAGGAGGCCGTCTCCCAGGTGCTGGACGTCCGGCGCGGACGGCACCAGCCGCCCTGGAGCATGCTGACCCTGCGTGTGCGGGCCGAGCGCGGCGAGGAGATACCCGAGCCGTGGTCCACGGTGAGCGTACGGACGGACGAGGTCGACCTGTGGGAACCGGACGCCTCCGGACGCTGGGTCGGAGTCGGGGTGGCCGACCGGGACGAGGACGACGGGATACAGCTCCTGGCCGTCGTCACCGAGACGGATCCGCCGTGACCCGGGGCGTTCCCTCCGCAGTCTCCCTCAGCCGCGCGAACTCGTGCGCCATGGTCTCCGCGGTCCAGTGCGCGTTCAGCCCGCTCGGGTTGGGCAGCACCCACACGCGCGTGTCGCCGAACGTCCGGTCCTGGGGCCCCACCTGTGCCCTGCGGTCGTCGAAGGCGGCCCGGTAGGCGGTCACGCCCACTACGGCCAGCCATCGCGGCCGCAGTCCGGCCACCTTCCGCGCCAGCAGACGCCCGCCCTCGCGGTACTCCTCCGCTGACAGCTCGTCGGCCCGGGCCGTCGGCCGTGCCACGACGTTCGTGATGCCGAGGCCGTACGACAGCAACTCCGCCTGCTCGGACGGCTTCAGCAGCCTCGGCGTGAAGCCGGAGCGGTGCAGCACCGGCCAGAACCGGTTACCGGGCCGGGCGAAGTGGTGGCCGGTCGCCGCCGTCATCAGACCGGGATTGATACCGCAGAACAGCACCTTGAGGCCGTCCGCGACCACGTCCGGGACGAGACGGTCGCGGGCGGCCTCGAGGTCCGCCGGTGTGAAGCGGGTCAGAGGATCGCCCCCGGGGTGTAGCCGGCCGCCGCCGGGTGCTGCTTGACGATCTCCTCGACACGGCCGACGACCGCGGCGACCTGGTCGGCCGCCGCGCCGGTGAAGGACAGCTTGTCCGCCATCAGCTCGTCCAGCTGCGCGCGGTCCAGCGGCAGGCGCTCGTCGGCGGCGAGCTTGTCCAGCAGGTCGTTGCGCTCGGCGCCCTGCTCGCGCATCGCGAGAGCCGTGGCGACGGCGTTCTCCTTGATCGCCTCGTGGGCGACCTCCCGGCCGACACCGGCCCGCACGGCGCCCATCAGGACCTTGGTGGTCGCGAGGAACGGCAGGTAGCGGTCCAGCTCGCGGGCGACCACGGCCGGGAACGCGCCGAATTCGTCGAGCACCGTCAGGAACGTCTCCAGCAGCCCGTCCAGCGCGAAGAACGCGTCCGGCAGCGCGACGCGGCGCACCACGGAGCAGGAGACGTCGCCCTCGTTCCACTGGTCGCCCGCCAGCTCGCCGGTCATCGAGGCGTAGCCGCGCAGGATCACCATCAGGCCGTTGACGCGCTCACAGGATCGGGTGTTCATCTTGTGCGGCATCGCGGAGGAGCCGACCTGGCCCGGCTTGAAGCCCTCGGTCACCAGCTCGTGCCCGGCCATCAGCCGGATCGTCTTCGCCAGGGAGGACGGGGCGGCCGCCAGCTGCACCAGCGCGGTGACGACCTCGTAGTCCAGGGACCGCGGGTAGACCTGCCCGACGGACGTGAACGCCTGCGAGAAGCCGAGGTGCCCGGCGATACGGCGCTCCAGCTCGGCCAGCTTCGCGGCGTCACCGCCCAGCAGGTCCAGCATGTCCTGCGCGGTGCCCACCGGGCCCTTGATGCCGCGCAGCGGGTAGCGGCCCAGCAGCTCCTCGACGCGGCCGTACGCCACGAGCAGTTCGTCGGCGGCGGTGGCGAATCGCTTGCCCAGGGTGGTGGCCTGCGCGGCGACGTTGTGGGAGCGGCCGGCCATGACCAGCTCGCCGTACTCGCCGGCCAGCTTCCCGAGGCGCGCCAGGACGGCCACCGTGCGGTCGCGCACGAGTTCCAGCGAGAGCCGGATCTGCAGCTGCTCCACGTTCTCCGTCAGGTCACGGGAGGTCATGCCCTTGTGCACGTGCTGGTGCCCGGCGAGGTCGTTGAACTCCTCGATCCGCGCCTTGACGTCGTGCCGGGTGACCTTCTCGCGCTCCGCGACGGAAACGAGGTCGACCTGGTCGAGCACGCGCTCGTAGTCGGCGATCGCCTCCTCCGGGACCTCGATGCCGAGGTCCCGCTGGGCCCGCAGCACGGCGAGCCAGAGCTGGCGCTCCAGCTTCACCTTCTGCTCGGGGGACCAGAGCGTGGCGAGCTCGGTGGAGGCGTAGCGTCCGGCGAGGACGTTCGGGATACGGGGCTTGGCGGGCGCAGAAGTCACGTGTACGGATTCTACTGGCGGTTCGTGCAGGTCGGCGCCATGGGGGTGTTCGTCGGATCCTACGAGGGGGCTGGTCGTGTCACGGCACCGGGTCGAGGGCTCCTCCCAGGGCAGCAGCTCGGGCCGCTCGGCGGGACGGCCGTCGCCGGACGGTGTGACACCCGCCTAGGTCCCCCTGCACGTAGGGTAGGCGGTGGGTGCGGCAAGGGGGGCGGCGCAATCCGAGCACTGAGGGAGCACCACCCCGATGGCGGTCAAGCCTCTCATCGGCACGATTCCCACCATTTGGTGGTGCCGTTCCCCGGGTCGGCGCGCAACTCGAACGGCTGAGTCGCCGACTCGCGCCCGCGACGCGCTCCTCGCCGGGGCCGGCGCCGAGCGGCGGCCGTGTACGACGACGCCGGCACGAGCCTGAACCGGGGCGGCGGGCTGACACCGCGGTTGTGACCTGTGCGGACGGGAGCCATCGTGGAAACACCCGGTCCGCGGAGAAAGGCAACCGATGACCGATCTCAAGGACGTGGCCCGGATCGCCGCCGCCGATCACAACCTGGCGAGCGTGGCCACCACCCGTGCCGACGGCTCGATCCAGGCGTCGGTGGTCAATGCCGGGATCATCGACCATCCCGTGACCGACGAACCGGTGGTCGCCTTCGTCACCTACGGCCCCACCAAACTCGCCCACCTGCGGGCACGACCGCGTACCGCCCTCACCTTCCGCGCCGGGTGGAACTGGGCCACCGTCGAGGGCCGGGCCGAGATCGCGGGCCCCGACGACCCATACGACGGCATCGACGGCGAGCGCCTGCGGCTGCTGCTGCGTGAGATCTTCACCGCCGCGGGCGGCACCCACGACGACTGGGGGGCCTATGACCGCGCGATGGCCGAAGAGCGCCGTGCCGCCGTCTTCGTCCACCCCGAGCGTGTGTATGGCAACTGACACCGGGGGCCACCGACAGGACAGATCGAGCACACGGAGGAGCACTGGCATGGCTGAACGCCCCGCACCCGCGCCCGTGGACCGGCCCGCCCTCAAACGGCGCCTGGGCCGCACGGGCGTATGGCTCGCCTCGCTGTCCACGGCGGCGGCGGACGAGGAGCGGCGCGCCGCCGCCGCGATCGAGGACCTCGGCTACCGGACCCTGTGGTTCGTGGAGTTCCCCAACGGAAAGGAGTCGCTGACCCATGCGGCGCTCCTGCTCTCCGCAAGCCGGCAGATGATGATCGCAACCGGCATCACCAACATCTATGGCCGTGACGCCACCGCCGCGGCCAACGGCGCCAACACACTCGCCGAGGCATGGCAGAGCCGTTTCGTGTTGGGCCTCGGTGTCAGCCACAGCCCGTTGGTGACCAGCCGCGGACACGACTACAGCAAGCCGGTGGCCACCATGCGGGCCTACCTCGACGCCATGGACGCCACGCCCTACGACGCTCCGTTGCCCGAGCAGGTGCCGCGTGTGCTCGCGGCGCTGCGCACCAACATGCTGAAGCTCGCCGCCACGCGGGCCCAGGGCGCCCACACCTACTTCGTCACGCCCGAACACACCCGCAGGGCCCGGGAGACCCTGGGCCCCGATCCCCTCCTCGCCCCCGAGCAGGCCGTGGTGGTCGACACCGACCCCGAGCGGGCCCGGGCCACCGCCCGCGCGTACGCGTCCTTGTATCTCACCCTGCCCAACTATCTGAACAACCTGCGCGAGCTGGGCTTCTCGGACTCCGACTTCAAGAACGGAGGCAGCGACGAGCTCATCGACGCGGTCGTCCCCTGGGGCGACCCGGAGAAGCTGGGTGAGCACATCCGGGCGCACTACGCGGCCGGCGCCGACCACGTCTGCGTACAACCCCTCGCGCGGACACTCGACCAGCAGCTGGAGGACCTGCGCCGGCTGGCCCCGGTCCTCCTGGTCTGACGAGCCGCCGCCAGCGCCCGCCTTCTTCACCGGCGAGGGGAACTCCTCTCCCGCACGCCGTGCCCGCTCTGATCGAGCGGGACGACCTCAGCCGACGCTGCCCTGACGGCCCGGCGCCACCGGCCCACACCTCCAGAACGACTTGTGATCGACCTGCAAGTCGTGACGTGTGGGGCTCCGGGTCAGGGCATCACCCGTCGCCAGCCCGGCACAGGGCCGGGGTTTGTGTGGTCTGCAGGGGTGACCCAGAAGGCTTCGCCCAGCTCAGCGCTCACCTGGGCGCCTGTCCGGCCGTCCCCGGACGACCGCCCGGTCAGCCGGCGGCCTATCCACGGCAGCAGGTGCTGCCGGGTGAAGCGGACGTCTGCGACCCGCCGCGCGACCCAGCCGGGCGGGGCGGCCCGCGGCATCGGCGTGTGCCACTGAGGGTCCTCGGCCTCGTAGCCCAGCCCCTGCCACACCGCCTCCGCGACCCGGCGGTGGCCCTCGGCCGTCAGATGCAGCCGGTCCACGTCCCACAGCCGCGGGTCGGCGAGCGAGGGCGCCCCGTACAGGTCCACGACCAGGGCCCCGTGCCGGGCGGCCAGCTCGTCGACGCAGGCGAACAGCTCCTCCATGCGCGGCCGGAAACGCTCCAGCACGGGGCCCTGCCGGCCGGGGCTGCGCATCAGGACGAGCTGCTTGCACGCGGGCGCCAGCCGCTCCACGGCCTCCGCCAGCAGCCCCCGTACCCGGCCCATGTCGCACTTGGGCCGCAGCGTGTCGTTGAGGCCGCCCACCAGCGTGATGACGTCGGCCCCCATGGCCGCCGCCACGTCCACCTGCTCCTCGACGATCTGGCCGATGAGCTTGCCGCGGACGGCGAGGTTGGCATAGCGGAAGCCGGGGCTGTGGACGGCCATCCGCGCTGCGAGGAGGTCGGCCCAGCCCCGGTAGGAGCCGTCCGGCAGCAGGTCCGACATGCCTTCGGTGAAGGAGTCGCCGACCGCGACCAGGCTGGTGTACCGGGGATTCGTCTGCATGGCGTGAGCGATGGTATCCCGTGGGCACGCCGGCATACCAAGCGGTCGGTCCCTCGGCATGCAGGGGCGCCCGCCACCGCCCGCGGCCGGTCCGCCTCCGGTCGCCGGCGGCGGACCGGCCATGGCGCGCGGTGCTCAGGCGGGCTGCCCGAACAGCTCCCGCAGCACGTCCTCCATGGTCACCAGCCCCGCGAGCCGCCCGTCCGCGCCCAGCACGGCCGCTAGATGGGTGCGGCTGCCCCGCATCGCGGTGAGCACGTCGTCCAGCGGCGTGGTCTCGCGGACCCGGGCGATGGGCCGCATGTCGCGCAGCCGGAACGGCACGGTGCGCGGCGAGGCGTCCAGCGCGTCCTTCACATGCAGGTAGCCGATGATCCGGCGCCCCTCGTCGACCACGGGGAAGCGGGAGAAACCGCACTGCGCCGACAGCCGCTCGAGCTGCTCCGGCGTCACCCCGAGCTGCGCGTAGACGACGCGCTCCAGCGGGAGCACGACGTCGCGCACCGGCCGGCTGCCCAGCTCCAGCGCGTCGTGCAGCCGCTCCTGCGCCCGGTCGTCGATCAGTCCCGCCTCGCTGGCGTCCTTGACGATGTCCGCCAGCTCGGCGTCCGTGAAGGTCGCCGAGACCTCGTCTCTGGCCTCCACCCGCAGCAGTTTCAGCAGGGCGTTCGCGAAGGCGTTGACCATGAAGATGACCGGACGCAGCGCCCGGGACAGCGCGACCAGGGGAGGGCCGAGCAGCAGGGCGCTGCGCACCGGCTCCGCCAGGGCCACGTTCTTCGGCACCATCTCGCCGAGCAGCATGTGGAGGTACGTCGCCAGGCCCAGCGCGATGACGAACGACACCGCGTGCCCGGCGCCGGCCGGCACGCCGACCGCATGGAACACCGGTTCCAGCAGGTGCGCGATGGCGGGCTCGGCGACCACACCGAGGACCAGCGTGCACAGGGTGATGCCGAGCTGCGCCGTGGCGAGCAGCGCGGACACGTGCTCCAGGCCCCACAGCACGCTCTTCGCCCGCCGGTCACCCGCCTCGGCGTGCGGCTCGACCTGGCTGCGGCGGACCGAGATCAGGGCGAACTCGGCGCCCACGAAGAAGGCGTTGACGACCAGGCTCGCCAGGCCGATCAGTATCTGTACGACGGTCACCGGCCGTCCCCCCTGGTGTCGTCGGCGTGGTCGCTCCGCGTGTCCGTCGAGCCGTGCGCAGTCCGTTCGAGCGGTGCGCGGCCGTCGCGCTCCTCACTGCGGGCGGGATGTCCCTCGCCCGGTGCGGCGTGCCCCTCACTCCGTGCACCGTCCCGCTCGCCGCCCGCGCCGCGGTCGTGCCCCGCGTCGCCGTCGCGCGCGTCGCGCCCCGTGCCCCGCGCGCCGTCCCGTTCCGGCGGCACCGGCCCTTCGTCGTCGAGCGGGGCGTGCAGGATCACGCGCGAGGCCCGGCGCCCGCTCGCGTCGGCCACGTCCAGCCGCCAGCCGGCGACCTCCAGCGTGTCGCCGGCCCGGGGGATCCGGCCGAGCCCTGCGGCCACGAGTCCGGCGAGGGTCTCGTACGGCCCCTCCGGCGCCCGCAGGCCGATGCGCGCGAGATGGTCGATCCGGGCCGAGCCGTCGGCCGAGTACAGGGCACGGCCCGCCTCGTCGGCTCCGGCCGGGGCGATGTCGGGTGTCTCGTGCGGGTCGTGCTCGTCCCGTACCTCGCCGACGACCTCCTCGACGATGTCCTCCAGCGTCACGACGCCCGCCGTGCCGCCGTACTCGTCGATGACCACCGCCATCGTCCGCTTGCCGCTCAGGCGGTCCAGCAGCCGGTCGACGGTCAGCGACTCGGGGACGAGCAGGGGCGCGCGCATGATCTCGGCGACGGACACGCGAGGGCGCCGCTCGGCGGGCACCGCGAGCACGTCCTTGATGTGGGCGGTCCCGACGACCGTGTCGAGGCTGCCGCGGAAGACGGGGAAGCGCGACAGCCCGGTCGCCCGGGTCGCGTTCGCCACGTCCTCACAGGTGGCCTGGGCGTCGAGGGCGACGACCTGGACGCGCGGCGTCATGACGTTCTCCGCCGTGAGGTCGGCGAGGTTGAGCGTCCGCACGAACAGTTCCGCGGTGTCCGGCTCCAGGGCGCCCTTCTTGGCGGAGTGCCGGGCGAGGGCCGCCAGTTCCTGCGGGCCGCGCGCCGAGGCCAGCTCCTCCGCGGGCTCCACGCCCAGGCGGCGCACCAGGCGGTTCGCCGTGCCGTTCAGATGGGCGATGAAGGGGCGGAAGGCGGCGCTGAACCAGCGCTGCGGGGTGGCCACCCGTTTGGCCACCTCAAGGGGTGAGGAGATCGCCCAGTTCTTGGGCACCAGCTCGCCGACGACCATCAGGAACACCGTGGACAGGGCCGTACCCAGCACCAGGGCCACCGAGGCCGCCGCGGACTCCGGGATGCCGAGGGCCGTGAGCGGTCCCCTGATCAGCGCGGCGATCGACGGCTCGGCGAGCATGCCGACCACCAGGTTGGTGACGGTGATGCCGAGCTGCGCCCCGGAAAGCTGGAACGTCAGATTCCGTACCGCCTTGAGGGCACCCGCGGCGCCGCGCTCACCTCGTTCGGCCGCTCGTTCCAGCGCGCCGCGCTCCACGGTGGTCAGCGAGAACTCGGCTGCGACGAAGACGCCGCAGGCGACGGACAGCAGGACCGCCACCAGCAGCAGCAGGACTTCGGTCATCGGGTCACCCCCCTTCCATGGTCGCGCGGAGAAACGGGTATCGCGCGGTGCCGCGCACCGGGAGGTTCGCCCATGGGCGGACGCTCACAACCTTTCATGGAGACCGAGTGTCCTCCCAGGGTAAAGGACCGGCAAAGAAGCCGAGCGTCCATCCCGGTAGAGTCCGACCCGGCCCCGCCGGTGCCCCTCGGGCCGTCGAACCCCGGTCCCCGCGGTCAGCGCGCCGGCCGGTCCGCCCACTGGCCGCGCAGCGCCCCGCTCACTCGTGCGCGATCGCCGCCAGCACGTTCATGCGCGAGGCACGCAGCGCGGGCAGGAGGGCCGCCACGATTCCCACGACCACCGAGCCGACCACCACCGAGACGACCGTGCTCCAGGGGATCGCGAGCGCCGTCATGCCCTGCAGGGCCAGCACCCGCTGCATGCACACACCCCACACCAGTCCCAGCGCCAGCCCCAGCACCGCGCCGAAGACCGCGATCACGACCGACTCCAGCCGGATCATCCGGCGCAGCTGCCGCCGCGCGAGCCCGATGGCCCGCAGCAGTCCGATCTCCCGCGTCCGCTCCACCACCGACAGGGCGAGTGTGTTGACGACTCCGAGCACCGCGATCACGATGGCCAGCCCGAGCAGGGCGTAGACGAGGTAGAGCAGCACCGCGATCTGGTCGTGCACCAGCTTCTTGTAGTCGGCCTGGTTGCGCACCTCCATCTGCGGGTACGGCGTGAGGCTCCGCTCCAGCGCCGAGCGCAGCCGGTCGGGGGCCGTGCCGGGGGTCCCGTTCACATACAGCGCCGAGTCCGGCGTGCCGGGCACGTACCGCTCGACGGTCGCGATGCCGAAGTACAGGCCGCCCTCCACGCCGAAGCCCTCGGCGGCGTCCTGGTCGGTGAGAGCGCCCACCGTCAGCTGCGCGCGGCGCCTGTTCTGGAACTCGACCGGCAGCACACTGCCCGGCCGGACGCGGTGCTGCCGGGCGAAGTCGACGTCCATGGCGATGTGCCCGTCGGCCAGGGCGGCGGCGGTGTCGCCCGCCGCGTAGTTGATGTGGGCGACGTCGTCGAGTTCCCGGTCGTACCCGGCCGCGGTCGTCTGCACGCGCTTGCCGTCCGGCAGCCGTACCGCCACCGCCGCGAACCGCTGCCGCACTGCCAGGGCGGCGCCCGGCGTCCGGCGCACCACGTCCGTCATCTCCTGCGAGAACGGCTGGTAGCCACGGCTCTGCACGACGAAGTCGGCGCCGAGTGTCGTGTCGATCTGGTGGTCCAGGGAGCGGGTGATGGACGCGCTCGCCACCGACAACCCGCCCACCAGTGCCAGCCCCACCATGAGCGCCGCCGCGGTGGCTCCCGTCCGGCGCGGATTGCGCAGCGCGTTGCGCTGGCTCATCCGGCCGATCGGCCCGAACACCGCCGGGAAGGCACCGCCGAGCACCCGGATGACCGGACGCACCAGCAGCGGGCCCGCGACCACGGTGGCGATCAGCGTCAGGGCGACCCCGAGTCCGAGGAGGGAGGCGGCGGTGGCCGTCCTGGTCGCCCAGGCGCAGCCGCCCAGCGCGGCCAGACCGGCCGCGCCGACCGCGGAGCCCACGACGGCCCGCGCCCTCAGGGGCCGTCCCACGCCGGCGACCTCGGCATCCGCCAGGGCCGCCATCGGGGACACCGCGGCGGCCCGTCGGGCGGGCAGATAGGCCGCCACGAAGGTGACGCCGATGCCGACGGCGTACGCGGCGACCGGAGTCGGCCACTTGATGTTCATCTCGGTGGTCTTCAGGTTCATGCCGAACGCGCTCAAGATCCGGATCAGTCCGGCGGCGAGCCCGACCCCGGCCGCCAGGCCCAGGGTGGAACCGACCAGGCCGAGCAGCACCGCCTCGGTCAGCACCGACCGCCGCACCTGCCGCCGGTCGGCGCCCAGGGCGCGCAGCAGCCCCAGCTCACGAGTGCGCTGGGCGATCAGCATCGAGAAGGTGTTGACGATCAGGAAGATGCCGACGAGCACCGCGACACCGGCGAAGCCGACCATCACGTACTTGATGACGTCGAGGAAGCTGCCGAGGTCGGCGGCGGCCGACTTGGCCTGCTCGCCCGCCGTGCGCACGTCGTAGGCGTTTGTGCCCACCGCCTGGCCGACGCGGCGCTTCAGCCCGGTGTCCGTGACTCCCTTCGCCGCGTCGACCGCGATGCCGGTGGCCCGCTCCGTGGAACCGAGCAGCCGGGTCTGTGCGGTGGCGGTGTCGAGGTACAACAGGGCCGAGCCCGGGTTGGTGGTGGTGAAGGTGGCGATGCCGACGACCCGCACCCGGAACGAGCCCGGCTGCGCCCGCACCGTGAGCCTGTCACCGATGCGCACCTTCGCGTGCCGGGCCGTGTCGGCGTCCAGGACGGCCTCGCCGCCGCCGCGCGGTGTGCGGCCCGAGGTCAGTTCCACCGGACTGCGGTCGGTGCCCTGCCAGTTCCGGGCGATGGTCGGGGCTCCCGTGGTCGGGCCCACGGGCTGGTTCCGGCGGTCGACCACCACGACGTTCGGGACGGACACGACCAGCCGGACGGCCGCGGCTCCGGGCACCCGCGCCACGCGGCCGGCGAGTGAGGCGGGCACCGTCTGGACCACCCCCGTGGGCACGGAGGACCGCAGACCCCGCAGCGGCTGGACGGTGACGTCGGCCGACGTGGTGGCGAAGAGCCGGTTGAACGTGCGGCCGACGGTGTCGGAGAAGATCAGGCTGCCCGCGACGAAGGCCACGGACAGCACGACGGCCAGCGCCGACAGCAGCAGCCGCCCCTTGTGGGCGAGGAAGCTGCGCAGGGTCGCCTTGAGCACGGGATCAGCTCTCCTCGGGAGCGGCGCCCCGCCCGTCCACGGGGAAGAAACGATCCCTTTCGGGGCGGCGGAGACGGTTCCCGCCGCGGGCGGCGTCCCCGTGCGGGGCCGAGGCGCCGCTCCCCTCGCGGGCGGAGGCGGTCCCGCCGGCACCCGAGGAGACGGCGCCCCCGTCCGCCGGGGCCATGTCCCCGCCGTGCGGGGAGACGGCGTCCGCCCGGCGGGAGGAAGGGGCGGTCCCGCCGGCCGAGGGGACGCCGGCCCCGCGGCCGGGGGACACCACCGTCCCGTCCACGCGGCTCGCGTCAAACCGCTTCATGCGTTCCAGCACCGCCTCGGCGGTCGGCCGCTCCGTGCGGTCCACGATCCGCCCGTCCGCCAGGAACAGCACCAGGTCCGAGTGGGCCGCGGCACTCGGGTCGTGGGTGACCATGACCACCGTCTGCCCGAGGTCGTCGACGGCCTCACGGAGGAAGCCGAGCACCTCAAGGCCCGAGCGCGAGTCGAGATTGCCGGTCGGCTCGTCCGCGAAGATCAGCTCGGGCCGGGAGGCGAGCGCCCGCGCGCAGGCGACGCGCTGCTGCTGCCCGCCGGAGAGCTGGGACGGCAGATGCCTGAGCCGGTCCCTCAGGCGGAGGGTGTCGACGACCTGGTTCAGCCACGCCTCGTCGGGTTGCCTGCCCGCGATGTCCATCGGCAGGGTGATGTTCTCGAGCGCGTTGAGCGTCGGGACGAGATTGAACGACTGGAACATGAAACCGATCCGGTCCCGCCGCAGCCGGGTCAGCTCGCGCTCCTTGAGTGCCGTGATCTCCGTGTCGCCGAGCCAGACCCGCCCCGCCGAGACGGTGTCGAGTCCGGCCAGACAGTGCATGAGGGTGGACTTGCCGGAACCCGAGGGGCCCATCACGGCGGTGAACCGGCCGCGGGCGATGTCCACGTCCACCGCGTCCAGCGCGAGCACCGCGGTCTCGCCCGAGCCGTACGCCTTGGTGAGGCCGCGGGCGCGAGCCGCGACGCCGCCGGCCGGCACCGGGCCCGGTGCCGCAGCAGGTGTCGACAAGAGGGCCTCCCTGTGGTCTTCATCCGCAACGTCCCGATTTCCCTCGTCCCAGGATGAACCCAGTGTGGCCCGCCGCACACCAGGTATCCCCCCATTGGGCCGAGGCGGACTCCGTGGCGGTGCGGAGGCACACCCGCGGGCTGCGGAAAGCCCGCCCACCGGTCCGGGCGGCGTCCGGCCGGTGTCCGCGGCCGGTGACAGGCCCGCCGACGGCCTGCCGGCCGGGCCTGTCAGGCGTCAGCGCCCTGCGACAGCCGGTCGCTCCGCCGCCGCCCGGCCCGCCCGGCCCGGGCGCTCTGCGGGCGGGTCGGGCGGGCAGGTGCCCGGACGGGTTCCGCAGACCGGGGGCGGCGCGCGTCCGCGCAGGGCGTCGCTGGGGAGCCGGAAACGGGAAGCCGGGGGCGAGGCGTCATGCGGCAGGCGCTCAGCGCCGGTCGTCGGTCGCCGGAACTCGGAGCCGGGAGCCGGGGGAGCCGGAGCCGGTGAGGCCGTGAGTTGGGTGAGCCCGTTGGCCGCGCGCCGGGGGCGCGCTGGCTGCCGGGGTGTCGCGGCGCACCCCGGCCGCCGGTGATCAGCAGGCCGCAGGGGTGCCGGATCCGGCTGGTGATCAGTCGGCCGTGACGTGATCGCCGGTCGCCGGCGTCCAGGCCGTGCCGAGCACGCAGTAGGACGTGGGCAGCTTCGGCCCCTTCTCCGGGAGCAGCAGCCGCCGGTACGGGCCGAGCCGGAAGCCGGCGTCCCGCAGGCCCGCGACTGGATCGCGGGCCAGATGGCAGCCGCCGGCCAGGGGCGGCCACACCGTGCGGTCCAGGGCACGCTGGGTGAGCGTCATCGCCCGGCCGCCGCCCCTGCCGTGCTCGAAGTACCGCACCTCGCCGCCCGGCCGCAGCACGCGCCGCACCTCGGTGAGGGTGCGCGCCACGTCGCGTACGCTGCACAGCACCAGCGCGAGCACCGCCGCGTCGAAGGCCTCGCTCTTGACCGGCAGCGCCTCCGCCACGCCGGGCGCCACGTCCACCGGTACCTCGCAGCGCAGCGCCGCCTCCACGGCCCGCTGCCGCAGCAGTCGCTCCGGTTCGATCGCGACGACCTCCGAGACCGTGCCCGGGTAGTGCGCGAAGTTCAGGCCGTTGCCCGCGCCGATCTCGATGACCCGTCCGGTCAGCCCGGCGAGCAGCCTCTCGCGGATCCCCGCCATCCCGAGCCCGGTCTCCGCGCGCACGCTGACCCGCGCGTAGTACCGCGCGAACAGGGGATGGTGGACGGGACCGCGTGCCGCACTGCCGGAGCCGGCGGACCGAAACGGCATGGCGACCTCCCGGGCGGAACGGGACCTATGGCAATGCTGCCCCGCGCCGGCGCCCCCCACGCTCGCCGGCGTGGAATTCGCCCGGGTCGGCCCACGCCCGCTGAGCCGGCCCCCGGGTCGGCGCCCGGCCCGCGCGCCTGCCTGCCGTCGGAGCCCGCTGCTCGCTCCCCATCGCGCCGCCCGGGCGAGCAGGCCATGTGGTGCCCGCTACCTGAAGACGGACCCGCCCGGGGCCTCGGCCGCGGGCGCCTGCCCGCTGTCTTCTAGGCGCACCGGCCGGTGCAGGCAGCGCAAACCGGTCCTGGACCGCCCCCCCGACACCGGCCCGCCCGCTCTACACGGGCGCTCGACACCGGCCCGCCCGCTCCGCACAGGCGCTCGGTATCGGGCCGCCCCCTCGACACCGGCCCGCCCCCTCGACACCGGCCCGCTCGGTATCGGGCCACTTGTCCGGCACCGGTCCGCTCGGTGTGGGGCCGCCCGTCCGGCACCGGGTCGGCCGGCCGGTATCGGGCCGGCCGGTATCGGGCCGGCCGGTATCGGGCCGGCCGGGCACCCGGCTGCCCGCTCGGCACCGGCCCGTCCGGCATCGGCCGTACGGCCCGGGCGTCAGCCCGTGGTCCTCGCGAACGGCTCCGGTGCCTCCTGGACTGCGAAGGCCTCCGCGTCCCACCGGCCGTTCAGGCGCGGTGCCAGCCACTGGGGCGCCGCCGCCCGGAAGGCGGCGGGCGCCAGCGCCCCGGCTCCGGCGGGCAGCGCGCCGAGCAGCGGCGCGCCGGCCACGAGCGGCAGGTCCGCCACGTTGCAGCGGGAGGCGAGGTCGGCCCGCTCGGGCCAGCTGCCGATCACGACGCCGAGCAGATCCAGCCCGCGGACGCGCAGTTCACGGGCCGTCAGTTCCGTCGTGTTGAGCGTGCCGAGCCCCGCGGAGGCGACCACGAGCACCGGCGCCCGCAGCAGCCGGGCCGCGTCCGCGAGCGTCCCGCCGGCGGCGTCGAAGTGGACGAGCAGACCGCCCGCTCCCTCCACCAGGACGAGGTCGTGCTCGGTGGCCAGTTTCGCGGCCGCCTCGGCCACCTCGTGCGGGTGGACGGCCGCGAGACCGGCCCGCCGCGCGGCCGTGGCGGGCGCCAACGGCTCCGGGAAGCGGGCCAGTTCGCGCGCGGTCACCGTACCGGCGAGCCGTGCCACCTCGTCGGCGTCCCCGCGCTCGCCGGGGGCGACCCCCGTCTGCGCGGGTTTCAGCACGGCCACCGTCCGGCCGGCCCCGACCGCGGCCGCGGCGACGGCGGCGGTCGCCACCGTCTTGCCGACCTCCGTGCCCGTGCCCGTGATCACCAGTACCGGCATGTCATCCCTCCCGCGCCGCGGCGCACACCGCACGGGCGATCCGCGCCACGTCCGCGTCGTCCGTCACGTACGGCGGCATCGTGTACACCAGGTCGCGGAACGGGCGCAGCCAGACGCCCTCCCGCACGGCGGCCCGTGTGGCCGCCGTCATGTCCACCTCGTGGTCCAGCTGTACGACCCCGACCGCACCGAGCACCCGTACGTCCTTCACGCCCGGCAGGCCGGCCGCGGGGGCCAGCCCGTCCCGCAGCCCCGTCTCGATGCGGGCGACCTCCGCGCCCCAGTCCTGGCCCAGCAGCAGCCCGATCGAGGCACAGGCCACGGCCGCCGCGAGGGGGTTGCCCATGAAGGTCGGGCCGTGCGCGAGCACCGGCACCTCGCCCCGGGAGATGCCCTCGGCCACCCGCGCGCTGCACAATGTGGCCGCCAGCGTCAGGTAGCCGCCGGTCAGCGCCTTGCCCACGCACATCACGTCCGGCGCGACCGACGCGTGCTCCGCCGCGAACAGCGCGCCGGTGCGGCCGAATCCGGTGGCGATCTCGTCGAACACCAGTAGTACGTCGTGCTCGTCGCACGCCTCCCGCAGCACGCGCAGGTACGCGGGGGAGTGGAACCGCATCCCACCCGCCCCCTGCACCACCGGCTCGACGATCACCGCGGCGAGCTCGTCGGCATGCCGTTCGATCGTCGTGCGCAGATGCGCGGCGTACTCCTCGTCGTAGTCCGCGGGCGGCGCGTCCGCGAAGACCTGCTTCGGCAGCACCCCGGTCCACAGCTCGTGCATCCCGCCCTCGGGGTCGCACACGGACATCGGCTGCCAGGTGTCGCCGTGGTACCCGCCGCGCCAGGTCATCAGCCTCCGCTTGGCCGGACGGCCGAGGGAGCGCCAGTACTGCAGGCACATCTTGGCCGCCACCTCGACCGACACCGATCCGGAGTCGGCCAGGAACACGTGCTCCAGCCCCTCGGGCGACAGGTCGACGAGGAGCTTCGCCAGGCGTACGGCGGGCTCGTGCGTGAGCCCGCCGAACATGACGTGGCTCATGCGCGCCAGCTGTTCGCGGGCGGCCTCGTTGAGCACCGGGTGGTTGTAGCCGTGGATCGCCGACCACCACGAGGACATGCCGTCGACCAGCTCGCCCGCGCCGCCGGCGAGCCGCAGCCGGACCCCGCTCGCCGACTCCACGACGAGCGGGTCCTGCCGGCCGGGCATCGGACCGTACGGGTGCCACACGTGCCGCCGGTCCAGGTCGAGCAGTTCGGGCAGGGTCGGGCCGGACGGCTCAGGCATTGGGCGCGAGATCCGTTCCGGCGCCCCGCCGGCGTACGGCGACGAGATCCGTGCGCGGCGTCTCGGCCGCCGGTACGGCCGCCGGTCCGCAGACCCCGCCGCCCTCGTGCGACCCGCACCCCGGGGCCTCCTGGGACCCGCACCCGGCCGCCTCGTGCGACCCGCACCCGGCGGTCTCGTGCGTGCCGCAGCCGCCGGCCGCCGCCCGGTGCTCCGGCAGCGTCACCTGCTCGGCGCCCTCGACCTCGAACCCGGCGTCCGCGATCATCTCCAGGTCGGCCTTGCCGGCCTGTCCCTCGCTGGTGAGGTAGTCGCCCAGGAAGATGGAGTTGGCGAGGTGCAGCGCGAGGGGCTGCATGCTGCGCAGATGCACCTCGCGGCCGCCCGCGATCCGCACCTCCACGTCGGGGCAGACGAACCGCACCATCGCGAGGATCCGCAGGCACCGCTGCGGGGTCAGGTTCCACTCCTTGCCGAGCGGTGTCCCCTCGAAGGGGATCAGGAAGTTCACCGGCACCGAGTCCGGGTCCAGTTCGCGCAGCGAGAAGACCACGTCGACGAGGTCCTCGTCGCTCTCGCCCATGCCGGCGATCAGGCCGGAGCAGGCCGACAGCCCGGCCGCGTGCGCCTTCTGCACGGTGTCGACCCGGTCGGCGTAGGTGTGGGTGCTGGTGATGTCTCCGTACGTCGCTTCGGAGGTGTTGAGGTTGTGGTTGTAGGCGTCGGCGCCGGCTTCGCGCAGCCGCTCCGCCTGGCCGTCGGACAGCAGCCCGAGACAGGCGCACACCTCGACGCCCTCGTTCTGGTCCTTGATGGCCTTGATGGTCTCGGAGACCCGGTCCACGTCCCGGTCCGTCGGACCGCGCCCGCTGGCCACCAGGCAGACCCGCTTGGCACCGCCGGCCAGCCCGGCCGCGGCGGCACGGGAGGCATCGTCGGGTTTGAGCCAGGTGTACTTCAGGATGTCGGCCCGGGAGCCCAGCCGCTGGGAGCAGTAGGAGCAGTCCTCGGGGCACAGGCCCGACTTGAGGTTGACGAGATAGTTGAGTTTCACCCGCCGGCCGAACCAGTGCCGGCGCACCCTGCCGGCCGCGGCCACCACATCGAGCGCGTCGTCGTCGGAGGTGGCCAGCACGGCCAGCGCTTCCTCACGGGTCGGCAGCTCGCGCCGAAGCCCCTTGTCCACCAGCGTGTTCAGCAGGTCCATGAGAGCCGATCCTGTCCTACGGGGTGGCCCCAGGCCAAGGTGACTTCGCACAACAAGGGCGGTTCGACGTGTGGGTATTGCCACATCCTGGCCCGTCGGCCGTCCGGCTAATGTCTGTGGACTGCCTACAAAAGCCCTGGAGGAGCGATGGCGTTCGGCTGGATCGACGAACAGGCCCGGGCGCGTCGCGGCGCGGGACTGGTACGGACCCTGCGCCCGCGTCCCGCCGACACGCCGCTGCTGGATCTGGCGAGCAACGACTACCTGGGGCTGGCCCGCCACCCCGAGGTCACGGAGGGCGCCGCGGCCGCGGCCCGCGCCTGGGGCGGCGGCGCCACCGGCTCCCGGCTGGTCACCGGCACCACGGAACTGCACGCCGAGCTGGAACGCGAACTGGCCGGATTCTGCGGGTTCGAGGCCGCACTGGTGTTCTCCTCCGGGTACGCGGCGAACCTCGCCGCGGTCACCGCGCTCGCGCCGCACGGCTCCCTGGTCGTGTCCGACGCGGGCAACCACGCCTCGCTCATCGACGGGTGCCGGCTGGCTCGCGGCACGACGCAGGTGGTCGGGCACGCCGATCCCGAGGCCGTGCGCAAGGCCCTGGCGGGCCACGGCGGGCCCGCGGTCGTCGTGTCCGACACGGTCTTCTCGGTCGACGGCGACGCCGCCCGGCTCACCGCGCTCGCGGCGGCCTGCCGGGAGCACGGCGCGGGACTGGTCGTCGACGACGCCCACGGTCTGGGCGTCCTCGGCGACGGCGGCCGCGGCGCGCCGCACGCGGCGGGGCTCGCCGGCGCCGAGGACGTGGTCGTGACGGTCACCCTGTCCAAGTCGCTGGGCAGTCAGGGCGGCGCCGTGCTCGGGCCCGCCCGGGTGATCGACCATCTGGTGAACGCGGCCCGGACGTTCATCTTCGACACGGGCCTGGCCCCTGCGGCGGTGGGCGCCGCCCTCGCCGCGCTGCGCCTGCTGCGCCGGGAGCCGGAGCGCGCGGCGCGGTCCCGCGCGGTGGCGGGCGACCTGCACGAACGCCTCACCGCCGCGGGTCTGGACGCGGTGCGTCCGGACGCCGCGGTCGTCTCCGTGCGTGCGCCGTCCCCGGAGGGGGCCGTACGGTGGGCGGCCGACTGCCGGTCGGCCGGGCTGGCCGTGGGTTGTTTCCGTCCTCCTTCCGTGCCCGACGGTGTGTCACGGCTCAGGCTGACCGCACGGGCCGACCTCTCCGGGGCGCAGATCGAACGCGCCGTCGCGGTGATCGGCGGGACACGGCCATGAGCCCGGTTGCCATGGCCGGGTCCCGCTCGACGGCGAACGGGGCAGCGGGCCCGGTCCCGGCCGGGAGCGTCACCGGAACGAGGTGAGGAACCCCGCCCAGCTGCCGGGGGAGAAGAGCAGCACGGGCCCGGCCGGGTCCTTGGAGTCGCGCACGGCGAGCCGGCCGGCCGCGGGACCGGAGAGCGGTGCGGCCGTCTCGACGCAGTTGTTGGCTCCTGTGCTGTAGCTGCTGCGCAGCCATCGCACGCCGTGCAGATCGTCACTGGAAGGTACGGTGCGAGGCAGAGCAGCGGACATGGTGCCTCCTTACGCGGATGCCTCGTGGGCTGTCGCGGCGATGAAATCCAACGATTCCTCGGGGGAAAGAGCGTGCTCCTGAAGGGAGTTGAAGGCTTCCGAGTAAGCCTCTACGTCTTCTTTCCGGTCGAGATGCGCGCTACTCGTCAAGTGGTCGAGAACCACCACGTCGAGATCAGAAGTGCTCAGAAATGAAAAGATGACAAAAGGGCCGGTGACGCCGATGTGGGCTCCGGCCGAGAACGGCAGCACCTGAAGCGTCACCTGGGGCAGACGGGCCGCCTCCACCAACCGTTCCAGCTGTCGCGCCATGACGCCCGGCCCGCCGACCTGCCGCCGCAGCACCGCCTCGTCGAGCACCGCGCTCAGCTCCAGCGGCGGCCGCGCCCGCAGTACGTCCTGCCGGGCCAGCCGCACCTCCACCAGCGCGTCCAGCTGATCCTCGTCGAGGCCCTCCACCGCGGCACGGGTCACGGCGCGGGCGTACCCGGGCGTCTGCAGCAGACCGGGCACGACCGAGGTCTCCAGCGTGCGCATGCCGCCGGCCTGGGACTCCAGGCTGATGAAGTCCCGGTAGGTCGGCGGCAGGACACCTCGGTAGGCATGCCACCAGTGGTGCCGGCCGGCGCCGTCGTGCGAGCCCGCCAGCACCATCAGCAGCTCACGCAACTGGGCGTCCTCGACCGCGTAGGCGTCCAGGAGCAGGCGCACGTCGGCCGGTTTGACGCCGCTCGCGCCGGTCTCGATCCGGCTGACCTTCGACTGGTGCCAGCCCACCAGGCCGGCCGCCTCGCCGCTCGTCAGGCCGGCGGCGGTGCGGAGGGCGCGAAGTTCGGCGCCCAGCTTCCGGCGGCGTACCGCGGGACCGTACTGCATGGGCTACTCCCTATCCCCTCCGCGCCGCCCGAATACGGTCTGCCGTCGCAGAGTTCACCGCTTCGAGCGACAGATATATGCAGATCTTGGTGGATCGCCGTCGCGGGCGACGCGGTGGTGGCAGTCTGACGGCGAAGCACCAGTCCGGGACCGTACTCGAACCAGCCGCTCCGTGTCGGTCTGCGGTCGCGTGGGAAAGGGACGACGTCGCCATGGCAGACCATCTGGAAGCATCCGTCACTCTGCCGAGCGAACCGGTCTCGGTGTCGGCGGCCCGCAGCTTCGTCGCGGACACCCTGACGGAGTGGGGCCTGCCGGCTGAGGCGGACACCGCCGACACGATCCGGCTCATCATCTCGGAGCTGGCCACCAACGCCGTCCAGCACACGCTCGGTCAGTCGCCGACCTTCACGGTCGACCTCCTGCTGGACCGGGACGAGCAACTGCGCATCGGCGTCACCGACAGCCACCCCCGGTTCCCGAAACGACTGCCGGCCGCCGTCCAGCAGGACAACGGGCGGGGCATGGTGATCATCCGGTGGCTGACGGCCGAGTACGGGGGCCGGCTCAGCGTCAGACCCACCCGCGAGGGCGGCAAGACGGTCTGCATCGCGCTGCCCTGGCCGGTGCTCACCCCTCCGGTCACGGCGGCGGGGCAGCCGGAACCCTAGGCTGATTGCGGTGGGCTCGCCGCCGCCGGCGGGCCGGCGGCCCCTCGCGGCGCCGAGCCCGTGGCACCTGGTGCCGGGGCGGGGCCGGCCGTGACACCGGCCGCGGGCGGCCGGAGCCGCGAGGCGCGGCCCGCCGGCCGGGTGGGCCGTAGGCGCCGCGGTGAGCCAGGCCCGGCGCGGCAGCCGCGGGACGCGGGCCCCTGGCCGGCCGGCGTGAGCCGGAAGCGCCGTTCAGGGGCCCGCGCCCGTCGCAACGGCCGCCCGGGGGCGCGTCGGCCGCCCAGCGTGTCGGCCGCAGTGCACCGCCCGGGACCGCGGAAGCCGTGGCGGGCCGCGGCAGCCGGGGCGAGACCCGTGGCAGTCGTGGCGGGGTCACCCAAGGCCGTTTCAGGGGTGGCGCGCCGCCCGGGAGGCGCCGGGCGGCGCGTACCGCTCTACGTCCGGCGGCCGGCGCTCGGGGTCCGCACGGCACCTTCGGCCGGACGTGGGGACGGCGGCCAGGGCACCGCCGCCCGGTCCGGCCGGACCAAGCGTCCCGTCGCCCCTGTCGGCCGGGTCAGCTGACCCGCCCGTACCAGACGCTCTTCGTCCAGATCTTCTGCAGCCGCACCACGTCTCCCGTCTTCGGGGCGTGCCAGATCTTGCCCTTACCCGCGTAGATGCCCACGTGGTAGACGTTCGAGCCCGAGTGGAAGAACACCAGGTCCCCGGCCCGACGGCTCCTCGCGGAGATGTGGCGGCTCCTGTTGTACTGCTGGGCCGCCGTACGGGGGAGCTTCTTGCCCGCCTTCTTGAACGAGTACAGCGTGAGCCCGGAGCAGTCGAAGCGCCGCGGGCCCACGGCCCCCCACTTGTACGGGGAGCCCTTCTTGGACGCCGCGATCTGCAGCGCCTTCGTCGCCGACGTGGCGGCCGCGGCCTCGGACGCGACACCCGGAACCACGATCGAGCCACCCACGGCGGCGATGGTCAGGGCCGAGGCCGTGCCGGCCCGGGCCATCAGCGACGGGACACGATTCAGCGCAGTCATGCGCAACCCTTCGTCAGCCGCCTGTGAAGGATGACCTGTCGGATTCGGGCTGGCGAAGTAGCCCGGCCGCGTTACCGCGGCTTCACCCCAAGGGCTGCTCGGCCCGGCCATGGCATGACCGTTCCGGCGACCCGTCGTGCTTGGGTCCTCCACTCCTGCCGATCCACTTCCGTCGACCGGTCATCCGGGCGGCGGCAGGACTCGGCGTCCGCCCGGACCGCCCCGCCGCTGTGGCGGGGGCTTGTCGTCAGACAGGGATCTTGGCTCACGGATGTCCGAAAAACCCAACTGAACCGAGGATTTGTGTTGTTACTCACCACTCACCCGTTCGGGTGGACACCCCCGGATCGAACACCCGTCACGGCTCGCCGCGAGTCCCGGACCTGCGGCGGAACGTTTCATTGCGTCGGTCGGCCAGGCGTGGCGCGCAACTCGGACAGCCCCCGTGCCGCGACGTATGTCGACCGGAAGGGCGTAGGCCGTTCGGCTTCGTTTCGCGTCGGACCCCTGCCCTTTCGCCCCCGACACCCGGGGAGCGCGTCGATGACACGACGTCAAGCGGGTTGCCAGGGCCGCACGGTGGCCCGCGTCGTGAGCCGCTCGCCGTCCGGCGCACCGTGGCGCCCGCGCCAGGGGCGCGGTCTGCGGCAGTGACCGGAAGCGGGAGAGCCGGGTGGCGCCGGCCTCCCGCCCGGACCCGTTCGGGCGGCCCTGAAGCCCGTGCCCGGCACCCGCCCCGTCCTGCCGTCCGGCGGTGCGGCTCGCTCCGTGCCGGCGTGGCGCGAGCGCCGGATGGGTTCCGGGAGGCGTGTCCCACCGGCGGGCTCGACCGCCTTCCACCGTTCGCGGGTGACCTGGTGCCGCAGCCGGCGCACACGGGACGGCGGGCCTCCCGCCCGGCCTTCCGCCCCCGCGCCACGCCGCGGAGCCCGTCCTGGCACTCCGGGGACCGGAACCGCCCTGTCCCGGATCTGTGGCCGCGTCCGGGACAGAGGTCGCACGACGTCCCCGGACCTGGCCCGGACACCGTCCCGGACAGGCGCGTCATCCCGGACGGTGTCCTGGACGGCCGGACGCTGGCCCCGCCGCACCCTGCGTCCCTAGGCTCCTGGCCGGGCGATGTGAGGCAACTCCCCACGGAACTCCGGGGCGTTCGTGCGTCGGGCACCAGGCGGGTGCTCGCTCTGCGGCTTCACGTCGTCCTCCCTACCGCCTTCCAGAAGGAGGACTGCATGTCCAAGGCACTGGAATCCCTCAGCAGCAGGCTTCTCGGTCTGTTCGTCCCCAAGGTGGAGGCCGCGGCGTCGGCCCAGGCCTGTCAGTGCTTCAACGAGTGCTGGCAGTGCGCGCGCAGCGCGTGCTGCGTCAACACCTACTGCGGCTCCATCAACTGCTGGCGCAGCTGTCCGAGCTGCTGAGGCGCTGACCTGACCTGCAGTGCGGCCGGGGACACCGGTGTCGTGTGCGGCGGGACCGCCGCACACGCCGGCCGTCCGACGACCGTCCGGCGTCCCCGGCCCCTGTTCCGGGGCCGGTTCCCGGCCCGACCCGCAGGAGGTGTCACCCGTGCCCTACGCGGAGTCCGCGGTGCGCGTGCTCATCGCCACCGTCTTCCTCGCCGCTGCCGTCGGCAAGGTGAGAAGCAGACACTCCTTCGCCGCGTTCACCGCGTCCGTGCGCGAGTTGAACGTGCTGCCCCGTGCGGTGACCCGGGCGGCGGCCGTCGCCGTGGTGGCGGCGGAGTGGCTGGTCTGCGCGCTGGTCCTGATGCCGTGGACCCGCCTCGCCGGCGCCGGACTGGCACTCGCCGCCGCGCTGCTCGTCGTGTTCGCGATCGCCATCGCCTGCGTCGTCTCCCGGGGCACTCGCGCGGTCTGCCGATGCTTCGGCAGCCGATCGAGGGACCCGCTCGGTGTCCGGCACGTCGTGCGCAACGTGCTGCTCGCCGGGCTCGCCGCCTGCGCGGCGGGGATGTCGCTGCCGCGGGAGGCCGCCGCCCCTGCCGAGCCGTGGGCGCTCGCCCTGTCCGCGCTGGCGGGGCTGCTCGCCGGCGGCTGTGTGGCCGCGTTCGACGTGATCGTGGAACTGTTCCGTCCCGTCGGGCCCGCGTACTCGCCGCCTTCCGGCAAGTCCCCGCAACCGGGCCGCTAGGAGGGCCCGCACCGCGCACCCCGCACCGTGCACCCAGCAATCCGCGCTTGTTCGTCGGCTCGTCCCGTCCCGTCACTCCGAAGGGAGACGTCCGTGCCCGTCCTCGTTGCCGCCGTCGTTGTGGTCGGCCTGTTGTGCACCCTCGACCTGGTGCTCACCGTCGGCGTCGTCAGACGTCTGCGGGAGCACACCGAGTTGCTGTCCGAGCGGGGCGGCGGCCGGATGTCGCTCGGACCCGGCGACGAGGTCGGGGACTTCTCCGTCGCCTCCGTGGACGGCGAACCCGTGCACGACGCGATGATCGAGAGCGAGACGGTGGTCGCCTTCTTCTCCCCGACCTGCGGGCCGTGCAGGGAGAAGCTGCCGAAGTTCGTGGAGTACGCGCGCGGTGTCCCGCGGGGCCGTGAGCAGGTGCTCGCCGTGGTGGCGGCCGACGACCCGCGCGACACCGAGGCCGCCGCCCCCATGGTGACGGCGCTGACACCCGTGGCCCGGGTGCTCACCGGACAGGACGCCGAGGCCCTCGCGGAAGCGTGCAGGGTCCGCGGGTTCCCCGTGGTGCTCAAGGTCAACCGCAGCACGGACGGCCGGCTCCTCGTCATGACCGACGACGTCGACGTGGAGCGTCCCGCCGTCGCCTCGTACTGACGCCGGCCCGTTCCCCGCCCCTGTCCCTGCCTGTCGTCTGTCTCTGTCTCCTGCCGGTCCACCGCACGGGGAAGGAAGAACATGCCGCCCGAGTCGAGTCGGAGCCGGGACACGGGGGGCGGCTCCCGACGGACGGCTCCCGCGCCGGCGCGGGAGCCGTCCGACGACCGCTCGCACCGCTGCGGGGTGCTGGACGCCCTGCGGCTGGTGGCCCGGGCGGCGGCCGGGACTCTCCTGCTCTACACCGCGCCCGCCCTGGTCACCGGGTTCTTCCCGGTCGTCACCGCATGGTCGGTAAAACTCATCGTCGACCGGCTCGCCGCCGGGGCGACCGTACGGGAACTCCTCGCCCCGGCACTGGTGCTGGTGGCCACCGGCATCGCCACCGGGGCCGTGCCGCACCTGGCGCGGTATCTGCGGACCGAACTCGATCGCCGGGTCGGTCTGTTCGCGCAGGACCGGCTGTTCGCCTCCGTGGAGGGCTTCCCCGGACTGGAGCGGTTCGAGAACCCCGGCTTCCTGGACCGGCTGCGTCTCGCCCAGCAGACGGTCGTCGGCCCGCCCGTCGCGGTGCAGGCCGTCGACGGGGTCCTCGGAGCCGTGCGAGCCGCGTTCACGGTCGTCGGATTCCTCGGCGCCCTGCTGGTCGTCAGCCCGCCGACCATGGCACTGGTCCTGCTCGCCGCCGCGCCCACCCTGGTCGCCGAAACGCTGCTGTCCCGACGGCGTGCCGCGACGGCCTGGTCCATCGGGCCCGACGAACGACGTCAGTTCTTCTACATGGGGCTGCTCGCCAATGCCGAGGCTGCGAAGGAGATCCGCCTCTTCGGCACCGGCGCCTTCCTGCGCGGCCGCATGATCGGCAGCAGGCGCAGCGCGGACGCCGCTCGCCGGGCCGTCGACCGCCGGGAGGCCGGCCTGCGCTGCGGGCTCGGCCTGCTCGCGGCCGTGGTGGCGGGCGCCGGGCTGCTCTGGACGGTCGGGACGGCCCGGGCAGGAAGTCTGACCCCGGGTGACGTGGCGGTGTTCCTGGCGGCCGTGGCCGGGGTCCAGGCGGCTCTGACCACGCTCACCGGTGACCTCGCCGGAACCCACCATGCCCTTCTGCTCCTCGGCCACTACCAGGCCGTCGTCCGGGCCGGGCCGGACCTGCCCCAGACCGCCGAGCCGCGCGAACTGCCGCCACTGCGCGGCTGCGTGGAACTGCGCGACGTGTGGTTCCGCTACTCACCCGACCACCCCTGGGCGCTGCGCGGAGTCAGCCTCCGACTGCCGGCCGGGGCGTCGGCCGCCCTCGTGGGGCTCAACGGCTCCGGGAAGTCCACGCTGGTCAAGCTGCTGTGCCGGTTCTACGACCCGACGCACGGCCAGATCCTGTGGGACGGGGTCGACCTGCGGGACGTCCGTCCCGCCGAGTTGCGCGCCCGTGTCAGCGCCGTGTTCCAGGACTACATGGAGTACGACATGACGGCCGCGGAGAGCATCGCGCAGGGTGATCTCGGCGCGCTCGACACGCCCGAGCGCATCCGGGAGGCGGCGACGCGCGCCGGAGTGCACGCCACACTGAGTGCGCTGCCGCAGGGCTACGACACGCTGCTGTCCCGCATGTTCTTCACCGAGTCGGACAAGGAGGACCCGGCGACCGGCGTCATGCTGTCCGGCGGGCAGAGCCAACGGCTGGCCCTGGCAAGGGCGTTCGTCCGCGACCGGCGGGACCTGATGATCCTCGACGAACCGTCGGCGGGGCTCGACGCGGCCGCCGAGCACGAGATCCACACCTCGCTGCGCGCCCACCGCAAGGGCGGCACCAGCCTGCTCATCTCGCACCGTCTGGGCGCCGTGCGCGACGCCGACATGATCGTCGTGCTGGAGCGGGGACGGGTGGTCGAGCAGGGCACCCACGACGAACTCGTGGCGCGGCGCGCCCAGTACGCCCGCCTGTACGCACTCCAGGCCGCCGGCTACGGCACGCCCGCGGCCCCGCCGGCCGCCGACCCGCCGCAGCCCCTCACCCGTACCGGTTCAGGAGAAGGCACATGAGCGCAGTCAGCCGTCCCGGCGCCTCGTCCGCAGCCGAGCGGCGTGCCCGGGCCGAGACGGCCCCCGCGCGGGCGCGCGCCCGCGCGAGCCGGGCGCGGACCGTCCGCGTCGCCTGGTACACGGCCGGCGCCCTGCTCTGGGTGAACGCCGGCGTGGTGGCCGTGACGTCCGGCAGCCCGGCCTGGGCGGCGGTGTGCGGCCTGCCCGCGCTCCTGGTCTGCGTGGGGCTGGCGCTCGCCCGGGCCGCCGGACTGCGGTGGGTGGCGGTGACCGTGTCCGGCAACAGCATGGAGCCGGCCTACCGGGAGGGGGACCGCGTCGTGGTGCGGCGCCGGTCGCTTCCCGCACGGGGCGCGGTGGTCGTCGTGGAACGGCCGCCGTACCGGGCGCCCTGGCCGGACGCCCCCGTGGCCCGTGACGCGCCCGCCCACGTGATCTACGCACGGCACTGGTTCATCAAGCGGGTGGCGGCGGTCGCCGGCGACCCGGTGCCGCGCGCGGAGGTCCCGGCCCTGGCAGGGGTGGCGGAGGACACCGTGCCGGAGGGCATGCTCGTACTGCTCGGTGACAACCGGGGCGACAGCTACGACTCGCGCTCCGTCGGATACTTCCCGGCGGCGCGTGTGCTGGGCTCCGTCGAGGAGTCCGGCCGGCCCGTACCACCGCCCCCGTCCACGGCACGGATGAGGAACACCTGGTGATCCTCTCCGTCGCAGGGCTGCATGACGGCCTCCGTACCCGGGACGGCCCCGGAACCGGCGATGCCCACACAGCCCTCTCCCTCGACACGCAGCACGAACGCGCCGCGGCCGAGCCGCCCCGAGGGTTCGACGGAGAACGGACTGCCCTGCGCGCAGTCGTCCATGGGCTCGAGCAGGCCCTTGCCGCTGCCACCGGTCAGCGCCTTGAGGCAGCCCTTGCCGTAGTCGGGGTGGCGCCACTGGATGCGGTAGAGCCCGTGGCCGAGGGGTTCCAGCAGGGTGCCCTGGGGTGAGACCTCGTCGCAGGGCCGCTGCACGGCGACCAGGGGTGTGTACCGCCAGCCCGGTACGCGCCCGTCGGTCAGGCACAGGGCGGGGTCGGCCGCGACGCGGATGGTCACCCAGCCGCGCGGCGGGGTGGTGCCGGCGGCGGGCGGGACGCTCGCACCGGCGGAACCCGTGCGGCCCTCCTCGCCGTCGGACGTGGTCCGCACCGCTGCCGCGACCACGAGGGCGGCCACGGCCACCACGGTGACGACGGCGGCCGGCCTCGCACGCCGCCGCCACGCCGAAGGGCGTGCCGCGTCCGGGCTCGCCGGCTCACGCCGCGGCACGGTCGTCGTGACGGCTGCGTCCGGTGCGGCCCGCTCGGGCGGCGGTTTCCTCCCGTACGCGACGGCGACCCGTTCCCTGGCCTCGGCCCACTCCGCGGCCCGGTCGCCTTCGCCGCACGCCCTCACGAACGCGATCAGGAGCTCGGGCCGGGGCGGCACGTCCCTGCTCAGCATGGTGGAGACCGAACTGCGTGGCAGGGCGTCCCCGGCGGCTGCCGCCCGCTCCTCGAGTTGCCGGTAGGAGAGTCCCGAGCATCTCTTGAGGTCGCGCAGCCCCTGCATGAAGGTGGACAGGTCCTGGATCTTCCCGGGGGGACAGTTTTCCGGATGGCCCATGCGCAACATCCTGTCGGTCCGTCAGGTCCGGCGGCAACGACGGTATTTGCCATTTGGCGAATTCGACGGTGCCACCGAACCGGGCCGCGGGCGCGCGCCCCGTCGGGGACGGGGGGCTCGGCAGGGGTGCGAACGCCGGGACCCACCTGCCGCAGGCCGCTTCACGGGGCAGGGGGCCGACGCCGGGGCGGAGGGCGGCGTGGCGTGGGCCGGGCCCGGGGCCGCCCCGCGCGGCGGGGGCGTCGGCGACGGCGCCGGTGGCGAAGGCGTGGACGGCCCTGTGCAGCACGTCGACGACGAGCTCCCTGCGGGGCCAGGTCGAGGGCGGGGGCGCCGACTCCGGTGGCGTTCTCGGGGACCTGGTCGTCGGTGAGGCGCACGACGGCGAACTTCGCCGAGGCGAGCGGTCCGCGCAGTCCGGCCTGCGGCGCCGCCGTGCTCCGGCCCCGGCCCATGCCTGGGCCGGTTTCTTCCCGGGCCTGGGGATCTTCCCGTTGCTCGACGGGATCGTGGATCACAAGCTGCTGCGCCTGCACCAGGTCCCGTACGGCGTGGACGTCACCCCCTACGACGGGATGCGGAACCTCGGTGGCCTGGTGCTGCTGCTGATCGGGGCGGTGCCGGCCGTCCGCGCATCCCGCCGCGGCGGCACCGGGGCGGGCGGGACGCATGCCGCGCCGCAGCCGGGCCGGGGCGTCGTCGTGATCCTCGCGCACGTCCACCCCGGCACGGTCGCGGGCCCCGGCCCCGGCCCCGCCGAGCTTGCCACCGCGGCAGCCGCGCTGCCGGCGGCCGCCGGCCACTGCCCGGCCGCCGCCCGCCTGCGGCGCCGCGGGGACGCCGGGCCCCGGTGGTGGGACGCCTCCTTCACCGCCGGGAGAGCGGGTCTGGCCTGGGCGGCGACGAGCTCGCCGCCGGGCGGTCCCTTCACCGCCCACATGGCCCAGCACCTGGTCATCGGCATGGCGGCCCCCGTGCTGTGCGTCCTCGCCCGCCCTCCCACGCCGGTCCTGCGCAGCCTGGCCCCCCGGTGCCGCGCGTCGTGGGCTGCTGGTCATCGCGCATTCCCGTGCCGTGGGCCGGCTGGTCATTCCGCCGATGGCGGCGCTGCCGGACGTCGGGGCTGCTGTAGCGCACCGGGATGTTCGCCACGATGCAGGACGAGCCGTGGCTGCACGCCGTGGTCCACGCGCCGTCCTGATCGCCGGGCTGCTGTTCACCTTCGCCGTCCGCCTGCTGGACCCGGTGCGCCGCCGCTGGAGCCTGACCGTGCGCGGGACGAGCCTGCTCCTCGCCGGGGCCGCGCACGCCGTGCCGGCCAAGTCCTCGTACGCGGCGGCACCGCCCGGCACCGCCTTCGCCCCCGGCGGCCAGGTCATGTACTACGGCGGTGATCTGGTCGAAGCCGCGCTCGCCGTGGTCCCGGCCGCCTCCTGGTACGCGGCCACGGGCCGTGCCTGGATGCGGCAGCCCGGGCAGCCCGGGCAGCCGCGGACCTGGGGCAGCGCGCCGTCACCAGGGAGGCGGCCGGGTCCCGAGAGGCCCGGACACCGCCCCTCCCGGGTCTGTCACACGATCGTGCGGGCCGGAGATCCGGCGCGGCACGTCGCCGCCTGCCGTGCCCGTCCACGCCGTGCCGGCGCCGAGGAGGCCGCCCCGCACCGGCTCGCCGAGCGGCAAAGGCCGCCCAGTCCGGGCATGCGCCGCAGCACCCGGCGCCCACGCCCGGCACGTCCCGCACCACCGGCGGCCTCGCGCGTGCGCATGCCGTCGGCAGCGGGAATCGGCCTCTTCGTCAACAATGTACGTACGGACTGTGCGAGCTTCGGCGGGCCGGGTGGCCCGTGCCCGGGGCGTCGGGTCGTGGAGGCGGCGGTCCTGAGAGAAGCTGGTGCTCCGGCCGCGCGACGACCGAGGTGGTCCCCATGGCGTTCTTCGCGATATCCGAGCGGCATCCCCTCCAGCCGCTGTCCGTCACCGATCTGGTGGTGGAGCACGAGCGGCTGCACGAGGAGATCGACCAGCTGCAGCGCGCCCTGACGTCCCATGCCGTGATCGACCAGGCGATCGGCGCGGTGGTGGTCGTCGGGCGCATCCCGCCCGACGACGCCTGGCTGGTGCTGCGGGACGTCTCCCAGCGCACGAACACCAAGCTGCGAACGGTAGCCGAGCACGTCCTGAAGTTCGCTCAGGGCGGCGCCCTGTCCGACACCGAGCTGGAGGAGCTCCGGCGGGCGCTCGACCGGCACGCGGTGCGCCTCTCCGTCGACCGGGCCCAGCCCTGAGCCGCCGGCCCCGCGCGAAGCCCGCCCCCGCCCCGGGCCCCGTCCCCGGGCGCACGCCACGGGGACGAACCGCCGGGCGTCCGCCGGACAGGCCGCGCAAGCGAAGGTGCGGAGCCGATCAGGCCGGGCCGGACGCGGTCCGAGCCCGGTCGGCCTAACGTCGCCGAATCTCCGACAGTCGCTGCGCGGCGAGCCGGCGTGTCCGGCGTCGCCGCCTCGGCGCGGGTGCGGCCGGCCGCGTGGACGGCATGACGGCGACCGGTGTCCGGGCCACCGCGCGGATCGCCGTCGGGGACGACGGGCGGGGCGGCACGGCCCTGCCCGTCCCGGACGGCGAGGGGCCGCTCGCACCGCGGCGGACGCGGCGGACCCGGGGGAGCGGGGGGCGAGGCGCGGGTCGTCCTCGTCGGCGCGGTGAGCGGGCCGCTCGGCGGCGACCACTCCACCGTCGAGGCGGACGCCGCGGAGGGTGCCCGGCTGCGGGCCGGCTCGGCCGCCGCAGGCTCGGCAGCCGCCTCGCCGTCCGGAGCCGGGGGCCGGACCGTCCTCGGCCGGTAACCGGCGTGCGGGCCGGGCGTATCCGGCGGCTGCGACGGTCTCGCCGTCCTGTCCCGGCACCGGGCCGTGGAGCAACTCCTGGTCGTCCGGCCGGAGGTCGCCGAGGCGCCCGTCGCACCCCGCACGGTGGGGGAAGCGCCGCCCCGTACCGCTCGCCGGTCCGGCGGCGCCGGCGACCGCGGTGGCTCCCGGCCCGCTGCTGCCGCGCCGGGTGCTCGACTGCGCTCTGAGCGCCCTGGGTTGCCTCTCCGCTGAGCGGAACACCGCACATCGCTTATCGGATTGGCAAAGAAGGTCAACGAACCCTGTTCCCGGAGACCCCTCAGCGGCGAGGATCCCCCGTACCCATTCGCAACAATGTACGGGAGGGTCCCACTTGAGGGACATGAGACCGAAGAGCCGGGCCATGGCGCTCGGTTCGGCCGGCGCACTCGTCACGGCGACCCTGATAGCCGGCGCCGTGTCGGCGCCCGCGGCGAACGCCGCCGCCGGTCACGGCTACGACCGTGAGGCCCGCGGCGCCGCGATCGCCGCCGCGCGCGCCGCGAAGGCCGGCATCGACTGGCAGGACTGTGCGGCCGACTGGGGGCTCGCCAAGCCCATCCAGTGCGGCTGGGTCACCGTGCCGATGGACTACGCGAAGCCTGACGGCAAGCAGATCAAGCTCGCCGTCGACCGCGTGAAGAGCACCGGTACTCCGCAGGAGCGCCAGGGCGCGCTCATCTACAACCCCGGCGGCCCGGGCGGCTCCGGCCTGCGTTTCCCGACGCGGGTCACCAACAAGAGCGCGGTGTGGGCGAACGCGGCGAAGGCCTACGACTTCGTGGGCTTCGACCCGCGCGGCGTCGGCCACTCGGCGCCCATCTCCTGCGTCGACCCGCAGGAGTTCGTCAAGGCGCCGAAGGCCGACCCGGTGCCCGACTCCGAGGCCGACAAGCGCGCCCAGCGCAAGCTGGCCCGCGAGTACGCCGACGGCTGCTACGAGCGCAGCGGCGCGATGCTGCCGCACATGACCACGCCGAACACCGCGCGCGACCTGGACGTCATCCGTGCCGCGCTCGGCGAGCAGAAGATCAACTATCTGGGTGTCTCCTACGGCACCTACCTCGGCGCCGTCTACGGCACCCTCTTCCCGGGCCACGTCCGGCGCCTGGTCGTCGACAGCGTCGTCGACCCGGACCGCGACAACATCTGGTACCAGGCCAACCTGAACCAGGACATCGCCTTCGAGGGCCGCTGGAAGGACTGGCAGGACTGGGTGGCCGCCAACGACGCGACCTTCCACCTGGGCACCACCCGCGCCGCCGTCCAGGCCAAGTGGCTCCAGCTGCGCGCCACCGCCAAGAAGAGCCCGATCGGCGGGGTCGTCGGCCCGGCCGAGCTGATCTCCTTCTTCCAGAGCGCCCCGTACTACGACTCCGCGTGGGTGCCGGTCGCCACGGTGTTCAGCAAGTACGTCGCCGGTGACACGCAGGCGCTGGTGGACGCGGCCGCCCCCGACATGTCGGACACCGCGGGCAACATCTCCGCGGAGAACGGCAACGCCGTCTACACGGCCGTGGAGTGCACCGACGCCAAGTGGCCCACCAGCTGGCAGAAGTGGGACCGGGACAACACCCGGCTCAACAAGGACTACCCGTTCATGACCTGGGCCAACGCCTGGATGAACCTGCCCTGCGCCACGTGGCCGGTCAAGCAGCAGACCCCGGTGAACGTCACGACCGGCAAGGGTCTTCCGCCGGTGCTGATCGTGCAGTCCGAGCGTGACGCGGCCACCCCGTACCAGGGCGCCGTCGAGCTGCACAAGCGCTTCACGGGCTCCCGCCTGATCACCGAGAAGGACGCGGGCTCGCACGGCGTGACCAGCCTGGTCAACCCGTGCATCAACCAGCGGGTCGACACCTACCTGCTCACCGGCAAGGTGGACGCCGCGGACGTGACCTGCGCTCCGCACGCCACGCCGAAGCCGTAGGCGCACCTGCGTCACACGACGAGGGGCGGCCGGGTCGACCGGCCGCCCCTTCGTCGTGTCCGGGCGTCAACTCAGCGGAGCACGGGGGAGTCTGCGCTCCCTCTCCCGCCGGCCCCTCTTCGCCGCGGCCTGCCCGGCCTTGGCCACGGCCGCGTACTCGTCGACGTACTCCTGCTCGGACAGCGACAGGATGGCGTACATGATCTCGTCGGTCACGGCCCGCAGGACCGTCTTCTCGTTCTCCAGGCCCGCGAACCGGGAGAAGTCCAGTGGTTCGCCGAAGCGGATGACGACGGGGCGGATGCTCGGGACGACCTTGCCCGGCGGCTGCGCCTCGAAGGTGCCGATCATGGCGCACGGGACGACGGGAACCTGTGCCTTCAGCGCCATGGCAGCGACCCCGACCTTGCCCTTGTAGAGCCGGCCGTCGTGCGAACGGGTGCCCTCGGGGTAGATGCCGAGGAGCTCCCCCCTGCGCAGCACCCCGATGCCCTCGCGGATCGCGGCCTGGCCTGCCTCCTTCCCCGAGCGGTCGACCGGGATCTGTCCGGCGCTGCGGAAGAAGGCGGCGGTCAGCCGGCCCTTGATGCCGGGACCGGTGAAGTACTCGGCCTTCGCCAGGAAGGTGATGCGACGCTTGAGGATCGCGGGCATCAGGAAGTGGTCGGAGAACGACAGGTGGTTGCCGGCGATGATGGCGGGCCCCGACGCCGGCACGTGGTCGAGTCCCTCGATGCGCGGCCGGAACAGCAGTCTCAACAGCGGACCCAGCAGTACGAACTTGAGCAGGTAGTAGAACAAGGGGTCGCTCCTCACTCGTCCGGATCGGCTCAACTGCCGCGTTCTCGCAGGTCAACCCACGTGTGGTGAGGTGCCAGTCTAGGGGCAGGCACCGTCCCGGGGAACGGGTCCGTCGCCTCCATGCTGCCCCGGAGCAGGCCCCGGCGACAGGTGGCGGCGGCAGGCCGGGGGCCGGACGGAGGACGGCGACGCCACAGCGGCGGGGGAGTGCGGGAGGTGGCCGGTCGCCGTTGCGGCCGCATGCCCGCGGCCGGCCCGTGCGACGGGAGACACCGGGCATGGGAATACCCCTAGGGGGTATATGGTTCCGTGCAATGGGACAGCCGATCAGCACGGGAGGCGACGATGGACCACGCGGCACACGCACACCGTCCGGAACCACCGCAAGCGGACCAGGAGCACGAACGGCACGGGCACCAGGACCACGCGCCCGCCGGTCACGCCGGCCACGGCCACGCCGCGGGCACGTCCTGGCGCACGGCCGCCCAGGCCACCCTGCACTGCCTCACCGGCTGCGCCGTCGGTGAGGTCCTCGGCATGGTCGTCGGCACCGCCGCCGGCCTGCACAACGCGGCCACTGTCGTCCTCTCCGTCGCCCTGGCCTTCGTCTTCGGCTACGCGCTCACGATGCGCGGTGTGCTGCGGGCCGGGGTGCCCCTGCGGCAGGCACTGAAGGTCGCCCTGGCCGCCGACACCGTGTCCATCGCGGTGATGGAACTGATCGACAACACCGTCATGGTCGGCGTGCCCGGTGCCATGGAAGCCGGCCTGCCCGACCCGCTGTTCTGGATCGCCCTGGCCGGCTCCCTCGCTCTGGCCTTCGTCCTGACCACCCCGGTCAACCGCTGGATGATCGGCCGCGGCAGGGGGCACGCCGTCGTGCACGCCTACCACTGACGCCCGGTGCCGCGTGCCCCCGCGGCGCCGGGGACGCCCGCGACCGGACGCGTCCCCGCCCCCGCGGGGGCCCGCTCAGCGGGGAGGCGGCGGTGCGGAGGGGCGGACACGGCGCCTGCAGCCCCGCGGCGCCTTGCAGCCACGCGCCACCGGCCTGACCCGCCGGACAGCCCCCGGGCGCGCGGGCCTCGCACCGGCGCCCCCGCACACGCCTCCCGCCGGGGTCAGACCGGGCCGGGGCCCTGCGCCAGCACCTTCGCCAGGGATCCGAGCGCCGACCGCAGTTCGTCGTCGGTGATGGTCAGCGGCGGCGCCAGCCGGATCGTGGAGCCGTGGGTGTCCTTCGCCAGGACGCCCTCCCGCATGAGCCGTTCGCTGATCTCACGGCCGGTGCCGATGGCCGGGTCGACGTCCACGCCCGCCCACAGTCCGCGGGAGCGGAAGCCGACCACGCCCGCGCCGACCAGCTGGGTCAGCCCGTCCCGCAGGACGGCGCCCAACTCGGCCGCCCGGCGCTGGAACTCGCCCGTCTCCAGCAGTTCGACCACGGCCGTGCCCACCGCGGCCGCCAGCGGGTTGCCGCCGAAGGTCGAGCCGTGCTCGCCCGGCCGCAGCACACCCAGCACCTCGCGGCTTCCGACGACCGCCGACACCGGCACGATGCCGCCGCCCAGCGCCTTGCCGAGCAGCACCACGTCCGGAACCACCCCTTCGTGCTCGACCGCCAGGGTGCGCCCCGTGCGGCCGAGGCCCGACTGGATCTCGTCCGCCACGAACAGGCAGCCCGCGCGGCGGGTCAGGTCCCGCACGCCCGCCAGGTAGCCGTCCGGCGGGATGACGACACCCGCCTCGCCCTGGATCGGCTCGATCAGCACGGCCGCCGTCGTCTCGTCGACGGCCGCCTCCATCGCGTCCAGGTCGCCGTAGGGCACGACACGGAAGCCCGGGGTGAACGGGCCGAAGCCGGACCGCGCCGTCTCGTCCGTGGAGAAGCTGACGATCGTCGTCGTCCGGCCGTGGAAGTTGTCCGCGGCGACGACGATCGTCGCCCGGTCGGCCGGCACCCCCTTGACGTCGTAGGCCCACTTGCGGGCCACCTTGATGCCGCTCTCCACCGCCTCGGCGCCGGTGTTCATCGGCAGCACCATGTCCTGGCCGGTCAGCGCCGCGAGCCGCTCGGCGAACCCGGCGAGCCGGTCGTTGTGGAAGGCCCGCGAGGTCAGCGTCAGCCGGTCGAGCTGCCGGTGCGCCGCCTCGATCAGCGCGGGGTGACGGTGGCCGAAGTTGAGGGCCGAGTAGCCGGCCAGCATGTCCAGGTACCGGTTGCCCTCGACGTCCTCCAGCCAGGTGCCCTCGGCCCGGGCCACCACCACGGGCAGCGGGTGGTAGTTGTGCGCGAGGACGGGCTCCTCCGCGCGGATCAGCTCCGCGGAGGAACGGGCGGCGGCGGACGAACGGGCGGGTGCCGTCATGAGCGGATCTCCTGGGTGCAGCACTTTATGCCGCCGCCGGCCTTGTGGAACTCGGACAGGTCGACGGGGACGGGGACGTAACCGCGGCGGGCGAGCCGGCCGGCGAGGGCCGTCGCCCCGGGCGCGATGAAGACGTGGCGCCCGTCGCAGACGGAGTTCAGCCCGAACGCCATCGCGTCCTCGCGGGTGGCGAGCACGGCGTCCGGGTACAGCCGGGCCAGCACCTCGCGGCTGCCCGGCGAGAAGGCCTCGGGGTAGTAGGCGACATTGTCGTCGCCGAGCACGAACAGCGCCGTGTCGAGGTGGTAGAAGTACGGGTCCACCAGCGTCAGGCCGATCACCGGGGCGCCGAAGAACTCCTGCACCTCCCGGTGGGCCCGCAGGGTCGTGCGGAAACCGGTGCCGGCCAGGATCCAGCGGCCCGCCGGCACCAGGTCGCCCTCGCCCTCGCACACCGACTCCGGACGGTAGACCTCGAAACCGGCCGCCTTGAACCACGTGTCGTAGGGGAGGGACTCCGGGCGCCGCTGGGGCGCGTGGAAGAGGGAGCCGAAGACGCGGCCGTCGAGGACGACCGCCGCGTTGGCGGCGAAGACCATGTCGGGCAGGCCGGGCACCGGCTCCACGGTCTCGACGGTGTGTCCGTGGGCGCGGTAGGCGCGGACCAGGTCCTGCCACTGCGCCTGGGCGCGTCCGACGTCGACGGGTGCGTCGGGATGCATCCAGGGGTTGATGGCGTACTGCACGGCGAAGTGTCTGGGTTCGCAGACGAGGAAGCGCCGGCGGCGCGGCACACGGCTGTCGGGCACGAAGGGGTTCCTCCGCTTCCTGGCGTGTCGACTGGGGATGACACGAGAGTAGAAACGTGCGGAGACGGGCGACAAGCCACGGGAGCTGCGTGCCGGAGCAGGAACGCTGCGTTTTGCCCCTGCTCAGCGCACGTCCGCTGCGTCTGTCCCGGGTGCGGCGTGGCTGGCGCCCGCCTCCGGGCTCTCCGGCAGCAGGTGGGAGAGGACCATCACGCTGATCGTCTTCCGGATGAACGGCTCCGTCCTGATCCGCTCCAGCACCTCCTCGAAGTGCTCCACGTCCCGCGCCCGCACGTGCAGCAGCGCGTCCGCGCCACCGGTCACCGTCATCGCCGCCGTGATCTCCGGATGGTTGCGGACCACCTCGGCGAGGCGGCGGGGCGGAGCCGCGCCCTCGCAGTACACCTCGACGTACGCCTCCGTGCGCCAGCCCAGCGCCGACGGCTTCACCGTGGCTGTGAACCCGGTGATCACACCCGTGTCCCGCAACCGGTCCACCCGGCGCTTCACCGCCGTGGCCGACAGCCCGATCACCGCCCCGATCTCGGCGAAACTGGTGCGGGCGTTCGCCATCAGCGCGGTGAGGATCTTCCGGTCGAGCTCGTCGAACGGCGCCGGCCTGCTGCTCATGACGGCACTGTATCCACCCGGGACGGGCACGCCGGGACCGTGCCCAACCGGCCGGATTGCTCATACACTCCGACTTCATGCTGCGCGCCCTGGCCGTCGACGACGAACGCCCCTCGCTGGAGGAACTGCTCTACCTGCTGAACGCGGACCCGCGGATCGGCAGCGTCGAGGGCGCCGGCGACGCGACCGAGGCGCTGCGCCGCATCAACCGCGCCCTGCAGTCGGGCCCGGCCGGGCCGGACGCCATCGACGTGGTGTTCCTCGACATCCACATGCCCGGCCTGGACGGCCTCGACCTGGCCCGGCTGCTGTCCGGCTTCGCCTCCCCGCCGCTGGTCGTCTTCGTCACCGCGCACGAGGACTTCGCCGTGCAGGCCTTCGACCTCAAGGCCGTCGACTACGTCCTCAAACCCGTGCGCAAGGAGCGGCTGGCCGAGGCCGTCCGCCGCGCCGCACAGCTCAGGGACACCGCCCCGCGCATTCCCGTCTCCGAACCAGACCCCGACCACATACCCGTCGAGCTGGGCGGCGTGACCCGGTTCGTCGCCGTCGACGACATCACCCACGTCGAAGCCCGCGGCGACTACGCCCGTCTGCACACCCCGCAGGGCAGCCACCTCGTCCGCATCCCACTGTCCACCCTGGAGGAACGCTGGCGCTCCCGCGGCTTCGTCCGCATCCACCGCCGCCACCTGGTCGCCCTGCGCCACATCGGCGAGCTCCGCCTGGACGCCGGCACCGTCAGCGTGCTGGTCGGCGCCGACGAACTCCAGGTCAGCCGCCGCCACGCCCGTGAACTGCGAGAGCTGCTGATGCGCCGGACCGCGCGGTAGGGGGTGTCCGAGGATGCCGCAGGACCCCACCGAACGCCGCGTCGTCGTCACCGGCCCGCCCCGCCGCACCCGCCGGGCCCCGGCCCGCTACCACCCCCGCACGGAGATCGACGAGCAGACCACCCTCGGGCACACCTACGTCCGCTCCCTCATGCGCAGCCAGCTGCGCGCCGCCCTCGCGGTGTCCGCCGTGCTCGTGCTCCTCGTCGGGCCGCTGCCCCTGGTGTTCGCGGCGGCACCGGACGCCCGCCGCCTGAGATGGGTGGTGCTCGGCTTCTGCCTGTACGCCCCGCTGGTACTGCTCGCCCGCTGGTACGTGCGGCGCGCCGAACACAACGAACGCGACTTCGTGCGCCTGGTGGAGGACCGCTGACGCCCGTGAACTCCGGCTACACCGTCCCCGCCGTCGCCCTCGTCGTGGTGGCCACCGTCCTCGTCGGCGCCTTCGGCCTGCGCATCTCCCGCACCACCTCCGACTTCTACGTCGCCTCCCGCACCGTCGGCCCGCGCCTGAACGCGGCCGCCATCAGCGGCGAGTACCTGTCCGCCGCGTCCTTCCTCGGCATCGCGGGCCTGGTCCTCGTCCAGGGCCCGGACATGCTCTGGTACCCGGTCGGCTACACGGCCGGCTACCTGGTCCTGCTGCTGTTCGTCGCGGCCCCGCTGCGCCGGTCCGGCGCCTACACCCTGCCCGACTTCGCCGAGGCCCGGCTCGCCTCGCCCCCGGTGCGGCGGCTCGCGGGAACCTTCGTGATCGGCATCGGCTGGCTCTACCTGCTGCCGCAGCTGCAGGGCGCGGGCCTGACACTGGCGGTGCTCACCGGCGCCCCCGACGCCCTCGGCGGTGTGATCGTCGCCGTCGTCGTGGTCGCCACCGTCGCGGCCGGCGGGATGCGCAGCATCACCTTCGTCCAGGCCTTCCAGTACTGGCTGAAGCTGACCGCGCTGCTGGTCCCCGCCCTGTTCCTGGTGCTCGCCTGGCAGGGCGACGGCGCACCCCGCCACGCCTTCGACGAACCCGCCGCCTTCCGCGAGCAGCGCACGGTACGCGTCGCGGACACCCTCGACCTCACCCTCGGCCGGCCGCTCACCGTCACCGTGAGCGGCACCGTCGACGGGCACGTCCACGACGGCCGGCCCGTCCGCCTGGACGCCGGCACCCACCACGTCGAGCACGGCACGCGGCTGACCTTCACCGAGGGCGACCCCGTGCCTGCGGCGGCCCGCCGCGGCGACGGCGCCCCGCCCGCGTCGCCGTCCGGGGGGCGCGAGGAACGCCCGCTGTACGCCACGTACGGGCTGATCCTCGCCACCTTCCTCGGCACCATGGGCCTGCCGCACGTCGTCGTCCGCTTCTACACCAGCCCGCACGGGGTCGCCGCCCGCCGCACCACCGTCGCCGTCCTCGGCCTGGTCGGCGGTTTCTACCTCCTGCCGCCCCTGTACGGCGCCCTCGGCCGCCTGTACGCGCCCGAGCTGGCCCTCACCGAGGACGCGGACGCGGCCGTCCTGCTGCTGCCCGACCGCATGATCGGCGGCCTCGGCGGCGACCTGCTGGGCGCGCTGGTGGCCGGCGGCGCCTTCGCCGCGTTCCTGTCGACCGCATCGGGGCTGACCATGGCGGTGGCCGGAGTGCTCACGCAGGACGTCCTGCCCTCGCGGGGAGTACGGCACTTCAGGCTCGGCACCGCGCTCGCCATGGCCGCACCGCTGGCCGCGAGCATCCTCGTGGGCGGGCTGCCGGTCGCCGACGCCGTCGGGCTCGCCTTCGCCGTGTCCGCGTCCTCGTTCTGCCCGCTGCTCGTCCTCGGCATCTGGTGGCGGCGGCTCACCCCGCCCGGCGCGGCCGCCGGGATGCTGGTGGGCGGCGGCTCCGCGTTCGCCGCCGTCGCCGCGACCATGGCGGGCTACCCGGACGCGGGCCCCCTGCGCACCCTGCTCGCCTGGCCCGCCCTGTGGTCGGTCCCGCTGGGCTTCCTGACCATGGTGGCCGTGTCACTGGCCACGCCGGGGCGCGTGCCGGCCGGGACCGCGGCCATCCTGGCCCGCTTCCACCTGCCCGAACAGCTGCGGGCGGAGGTGAAGGCATGAGCGGCTTCCTGGCCGGGCTGTGCGTGGCCGTCCTGCCGCTGCTCGCCGCGGGCTTCTGGCTCGGCCGGCGCACCGCCCGCCCGCGGACCCTCGGCGGGCTCGGCACCCCGGTCGAGCACGCCACCTTCCAGACCCTGCACACCGCCTCCCTCGCGGCGCCCCCGCTGCGCGCCGGGCTGACGGAGGAGACCGCCCGCAGATCGGCCCGCAGACTGCGCTCGCTGCTCGGCACGGACGCGTTGTGCCTCACCGACGACAAGCGCGTTCTGGCCTGGGACGGCGTCGGCGCGCACCACCGCGCCGAGATCGCGGAGCGCCTCGCCCAGCCGCTGGAGACCGGCCGCGGCGAGGCCTTCCGGCTCACCTGCGCGGTCGCCGACTGCCCGGTGCGCTGGGCCGTCCTGACCCCGCTCACCGTGGACGACCGGGTGCACGGCGCCCTGGTCGCCTGCGCGCCCCGAGAGTCCGCCGTCCTGGTCAGGGCCGCCGCCGAGGTCGCCCGATGGGTGTCGGTGCAGCTGGAACTCGCCGACCTGGACCGTTCCCGCACCCGCCTCATAGAGGCCGAGATCAAGGCGCTGCGGGCGCAGATCTCCCCGCATTTCATCTTCAACTCGCTCGCCGTGATCGCCTCCTTCGTCCGCACCGACCCGGAGCGCGCCCGCGAACTGCTGCTGGAGTTCGCCGACTTCACCCGCTACTCGTTCCGCCGGCACGGCGACTTCACCACCCTCGCCGACGAGCTCCACGCCATCGAGCACTACCTGGCCCTGGTGCGGGCCCGGTTCGGCGACCGCCTGGCCGTCACCCTGCAGATCGCGCCCGAGGTGCTTCCGGTGGCGCTGCCCTTCCTGTGCCTGCAGCCGCTGGTCGAGAACGCCGTCAAGCACGGGCTCGAAGGCAAGAGCGGCACCTGCCACATCCAGATCCGCGCCCAGGACGCGGGCGCCGAGGCGCTGGTCGTCATCGAGGACGACGGCGCCGGCATGGACCCCGCCCTGTTGCGCCGCATCCTCGCGGGCGAGGTGAGCCCCTCGGGCGGCATCGGGCTGTCCAACGTCGACGACCGGCTGCGCCAGGTCTACGGCGACGACCACGGTCTCGTCATCGAGACCGCGCCGGGAGCGGGTATGAAGATCACCGCCCGGCTGCCGAAGTACCAGCCGGGCGTGCACTCCGCGGCACGTCCGGCGTGAGCCGGGGCCGTCAGGTGCTGCGGGTGACCACCATGCCGAGGGTGACCAGGCCCAGCACGACCCAGCCGAACCACAGCCAGCCGTTGCCGCCGATCGCCACCGTGTACGCCGTCACCGCGACGAGGCTGCCGACGGTGAGCACCCCCATCGTCTTCGTGGAACCGTCCGTGGAACCGGGCATCGCGACACCCTCCTCATGGCTCGTTCCCCCATGGTGCCCCGGTTTCACACGGGGAGTCACGGTGCGGGCGGACTCCCGGGGAATTCCCGCCGCTCGGGCCTGGGGCGGAGCCCGGGGTCCGCGCGCGGACCGGGGGCGGCCGCCGGAGGTCAGTTCCCGCGCGCGTTGAGGGAGGCGAGGTAGGCGTTGTACGCCTCGAGCTCCTTGTCGCCGTCGCGGTCGGCGGCGCGGTCCTTGCGGCGGGCCTGCCGCTGCTCGGAGCGGTACCACTGGTAGAGCAGGGCGAGCAGCACCAGGACGGACGGGATCTCGCTGAACGCCCACGCGATACCGCCGGCCGCGCTCTGGTCGGACAGCGGATCGATGCCGAGCGACGCGGGCGGGTGCAGGAAGGTCCGCACCATGGGCGTGGACCCCATCATCAGGGCGATGCCGAAGAACGCGTGGAACGGCATGCCCGCGAACAGCTCCAGCATCCGCATGAGGTGGCCCGGCCGGTGCGGCCCCGGGTCCACGCCCATGATCGGCCAGAAGAACACCACACCGACCGCCAGGAAGTGCACCATCATCGCCACGTGCCCCGCCCTGGAGCCCATCAGGGTGTCGAACAGCGGTGTGAAGTACAGCGCGTACAGGCTCGCGACGAAGAGTGGGATGGTGAACGCCGGGTGCGTGACCACACGCAGGTAGCGGCTGTGCAGCAGGGCCAGCAGCAGCTCGCGCGGCCCCTTGCGGCCCCGGCCGGCGACCGGCAGCGCGCGCAGCGCCAGGGTGACCGGGGCGCCGAGCAGGACCAGGATCGGCGACAGCATGCTGATGACCATGTGCTGGACCATGTGCACGCTGAACATGACCATGCCGTAGTCGTTCAGCCTGGTGCACATCATCAGCCCGATGGTCAGCACGCCGACGACGTAGGCGACCGTGCGGCCGGCCGGCCAGGCGTCACCGCGCCGCCGCAGCCGGACCACGCCCCAGCCGTACAGGGCGAGGCCCAGGAGGCAGCCGACGAGGAAGAAGGGGTCCGCGGACCACTGAAGCCCCTGTCCCAGCGTGAACGGCGGCAGATCCGTCGTCATGCCGTGGCCGCTGTGATCCATCCGCCGGCTCCTGTTTCGTGCGGTTGTGCGCTGTCTGTCCGCACCAGAGTAGAACCGCCCCCGGTCACGTCCGGGACCGGGGGCGGATTCCTCCGTTCCGTACCGGCTGGGCGCCGGACGGGCAGGGGGTTCCTACAGGACGCACTCCGCCTCGGCGTACCGCTCCGCCGGAACCGTCTTGAGCGTCTCGACCGCCTCGGCCAGCGACACCATCACGATGTCGGTCCCGCGCAGTGCCGTCATCATGCCGAACTCCCCGCGGTGCACGGCCTCCACCGCGTGCCAGCCGAAGCGGGTGGCCAGCACACGATCGTACGCGGTCGGCGTGCCACCGCGCTGGACGTGCCCGAGGATGACCGGCCGGGCCTCCTTGCCGAGGCGCTGCTCCAGTTCGAGCGAGAGCTGACGGGCCACACCGGCGAACCGCTCGTGGCCGTAGATGTCCTTGCCGCCCTCGTCGAAGTCCATCGTGCCCGCCTTCGGCTTGGCCCCCTCGGCGACCACGACGATGGCGAACCGCTTGCCCGCCTGGAAGCGTTCGCCGACCTTCCGCGCCAACTCCTCGATGTCGAAGGGGCGTTCGGGGACGACGACGGCGTGGGCGCCCGCGGCGAGGCCGGAGTGCAGCGCGATCCAGCCGGTGTGGCGGCCCATGACCTCCACGATCAGCACGCGCTGGTGGGACTCGGCGGTCGTCTTGAGGCGGTCCAGGGCCTCGGTGGCGACGGTCACGGCCGTGTCGAAGCCGAAGGTGACGTCCGTCACCGCGATGTCGTTGTCGATGGTCTTCGGCACGCCGACGATCGGCAGGCCGCTCGCGGACAGCAGGCAGGCCGCCTTGAGCGTGCCCTCACCGCCGATCGGGATGACCGCGTCGAGCCCGAGCTCCGCGACGTGGCCCCTGGCCCGCTCCACACCGTCGCGCAGGTGCTCGGGACGCACCCGTGAGGACCCGAGGATGGTGCCGCCGCGGGCGAGGATGCCGCCGACCGCGTCGAGGTCGAGCTTGAGGTAGTCGCACTCCAGAAGGCCCTTCCAGCCGTCCCGGAAACCGATGACCTCGTCGCCGTGGTCGGCGACCGCGCGGTGCACGACGGACCGGATGACCGCGTTCAGGCCGGGGCAGTCGCCGCCGGACGTGAGGACACCAATGCGCATAGCCCGAACAACCTTCTCAACGTGGGCACGGGACCGGACCGCGCTGTCCGGCTCGGTTCCCCGCCACCCTAGCGGCTTCCGGGGGCGTGGCCGCACCGTGCGTCCGCCTACTGGACCAGTCCGCTCACCTGTGCGGATGCACCGTCAGACGGGCCGGCGAAGGGCGGCCGCCGGTCCGGGTGGCGGCCGGTCGCGCAGTCGGGCGACCCAGCGGCGCGGCAGGTCCACGAGGACGCCCGGCACCCCTACGGGCGGGCCCTGTCGGCGGCCT